>CAYMLC010000011.1:0-21956 GCA_964390765.1 uncultured Nitrospirales bacterium | reverse complement strand
CGGGGGAACACCCGCTGTTGGATTCCACGTATTCGAAAATCTTCTCGTAGTCGGCCTCTTCCTCGTCCAGGAAATCAGGGTGAACGGGGTTCTCGGCGTTGTCGAACAGCTTGCCGCTGCGCGGGCATTTGGCCAGGGGCATCGGTGGGACTCCCTCCGGTTGACGGTGGCGCTCCGGCTGGCAACCGCACGCGCCGCCATTTCCTCTGACTACAGTCTATCCGGGATAGGGCGAATCGGCAAAGGCTCCTCCCGAAAAGACCGGGCTATGGCGCCCTATCGGCCCACCGGGGCGGAGAAGCGCGCGGGCATCCTCGGCGCGCCCGTGCAGAAGCCGGGGTGCTGTTCTCAAGCTCGACAAGGACAACGTCGCCGAATGCGCCGAAGCCCACGCACGCGGGAAAGCGTTCTAGGTGGTCTATGTTACGCGGTGTGTTTAACATGGGAGCTGAATTGCTCCATATTAATCCTGCGTTGAATAAGGGCGCATTTAAGCGCCATATTAAACGCAATGCACAATATGGAGTTTCCCGTGAGCCCCAACCACGACGACGATTCCAATCCAGCGCGAGCACCACTGACGGATGCAAGCCATTCGCGGGCAGGGGTTTACGTTGCCCAGCCGGGCGGCTATCGGGCATTCATTCCCACCCCATTGCCGCCCGAGCCCCCCATATCGGTAGATAAAAAGCTCCAAGTCCTTGTTTCCCAGGCTGATAGGGCGCTTGGCCGTCTGGATGGTTCCATACAGACGCTGCCCAATCCCGACCTCTTCGTCTTCATGTATGTGCGTAAAGAGGCCGTGTTGTCGAGTCAGATCGAGGGCACGCAAAGCTCCCTTCACGATGTGCTGGCTGCCGAGGCGCGCATCTTGTCGCCCGACCTCCCGTCTGATGTGGACGAGGTGGTGAACTACGTCCGCGCGACCAATCATGGGCTGCAACGGCTGGACACCCTGCCACTTTCGGTGCGGCTCATCCGTGAGATTCATGCGGAACTGTTGCACGGCGTGAGGGGACAGCATCTCACACCGGGCGAACTGAGAACTTCTCAGAACTGGATAGGCCCTTCCGGATGCACACTTAATGAGGCGACCTTCGTTCCGCCACCGCCGCATGAGGTTCCCCAAGCCCTGTCTGACTTGGAGCGCTTTCTCCATCAGGACACGGGCATGCCCCTACTGATAAAAATCGGCCTCGCTCACGCGCAGTTCGAGACCATCCACCCCTTCCTCGATGGCAATGGCCGCGTTGGCCGATTGCTCATTACCTTCTTGCTGTGTGAGAAGGAAGTTCTGCAGAAGCCGGTTCTCTATCTCTCCCACTTTTTTAAACAACATCGCGCGGCCTACTACCAGCATTTGCAGGCCGTGCGCGACCAGGGCGATTGGGAGGCTTGGCTCGCCTTTTTTCTCGAGGGCGTTGCAGAGGTGAGCGGGCAAGCCACCGATACGGCCAGGCGTATCCTGGTGTTGCGAGAAGAGCACCGCGCCATGATCACCAATACCTTCGGACGCGCGGCGGCCAATGGGCACCGGGTACTCGAGCATCTGTACGCGCACCCCATCGTATCGGTGAAGGCGCTCGAGCGGGCGCTGGGCACGACCTACCAGGCGGCGAACGGCATGGTCGGGCGCTTCGTGGAGGGCGGCGTATTAACCGAGTTCACCGGCCAGTCCCGGAATCGACAATTCATATACCGCCCGTACATCAACCTCTTCAGCGAGGAATCCTGAGGCGTCCGAAAACGCGCTCTGTTCAATCGCTATGACTCCGCCATCACCGCGTTCTCGTCGGGTATTTGCGTGGTTTGCCTTGCGGCCGGGCCGCTAACGTGTGCCGTCGGGTTCGCCCTCGGCGGCGTCGTTCAGGCTGTAGAGCATGGCCTCGCCCTCGCGGCCGCCGGACTGGGCTTCCTGGCGCCATTCGTCACAGACCGTCTTTTCCCAGAGGGGCACACCGCGGTAGTAGCTGGCCCGGCCGATCATGTGGGCGGCCACGGGCGACGTGATGAAGTAGAACACCACGATAAGCATGGCCGGCACGCTGACTTCGAGCTGGGGAAACCAGATGGCCACGGCGCCGATGAGGCTGGCGATGCCGATGGTGCTGAGTTTGGTGGCGGCGTGCATCCGTGTGAAGAGGTCGGGCATGCGCACGATGCCGACCGCGCTGATGAACATGAAGACGCTGCCAATCCACAGCAAGACGATGACGATGAGTTCGGCCATGGCGCAGGACTCCTAGGCTTGCCAGCCGCGCTGCAGGTACAGCGCGAATGCGATGGTGCCGACGAACGAAATGATGGCCAGCACGATGCCGGCGCGCAGGAAATAGAACTGGCCCGTGGCGATGGCGTCGACCGCGATGATGGCCACCACCAGCACGGCCAGCATATCGAGCGCGACCACGCGGTCGGGCAGGCTGGGCCCGCGCACCAGCCGCGACAATACCAGCACGATGCTGGCGCTCAGCAGCAGCTTGACGCTCCACACCGTCAGTTCGAGCAGCCAGCCGTCGAACATCAGCGCAACACCTCCAGCAGTTTGCGTTCGAGTCCGTTCTTGATGCTGCGCTTCATTTCGTCTGGGTCGTCGACGAACATGCAGTGCACATACAAGGTGGCGCGGTCGGCGCTCACATCGAGGCTCAGCGTACCCGGCGTCAGCGTGATAACACTCGCCAGCGTGGAGATCTCGAAATCGCTGCGTGCGTCGAGCGGCAGCGCGATGATGCCGGGGCGCGCGGTGTGCTGCGGGGTGACCACATCGCGCGCGACGCGCAAGCTCGAGACGATGACCTCTTTCACGAAGTAGAGCGTAAACCCGATGAGCTGGGGCAGCTTGCGATAGTAGGTCGATTCGCCGACCACCTCTTGCTGAAACAGCAGGATGATGTAGCCCAGCAGAAAGCCGATCAGCAGATTGCCGAGCGATAACTCGCCGGTAATGGCTGTCCACACCAGCGCGAGCAAGACGTTGATGAGCAAGGGAATCATCGGTTCGCGACCCCCACGGCTTCGATATAGGGCGCCACGTCGAGCAATTGTACGGCGGCGCGCTCGGCCACCATATACACCGGTTCGGCTGCCAGGCCCAGCACCAGGCTGAGGATGCTTAAGATCGCCGTGGCCGTGTAGACGCTCCAGCGCCAGCCGGGCGGGGTCTGGTCGTAGGGCAAAGCCGGGGCATCGCCGGGCGCGTCTTTCCAGAAGGCTTCGGTCCAGATCTTCATCATGCTGAAGAGGGTCAGCATGCCGGTGAACAGGGCCGCCGCCACCAGCCAGTAGTAGCCCGCTTCGACGCCCGCCTTGACCAGCGCGAACTTGGCGAAGAAGCCCGAGGTCGGCGGGATGCCCCCCATCGAGATGGCGGGCAGAAAGAACAGGAACGCGAGCACCGGCCGCGCATCGAGCAAGCCGCCCAGCTGCTTGAGCTGGTAGGTGCCGTGCAGCCGGTGCGCGATACCGCTGACCAGGAAGAGCGCGGACTTGGCGATGATGATGTGCACCATGAAATAGATGAGCGCGGCCAGCCCCGCCACGGTGCCGATAGCGAGGCCCATGATGAGATAGCCGATCTGGCTGATGATGTGGAACGAGAGCAGGCGCCGCCACTCGTATTGCGCCACGGCGCCCAGCACCCCGCAGATCATGGTGAAGGCGGCCACGATTCCGAAGACCCAGGTGAACAGGCCGTTGTCATCGGGAAAGACCACGGTGAACACGCGCAAGAGCGCATACACGCCGACCTTGGTCAGCAGGCCGGAGAAGATGGTGGTGATGGGAATGGGGGGGGTGTGGTAGCTGGCGGGCAGCCAGAAGAACAGCGGGAACAGTGCGGCCTTGATGCCGAATGCGACAGCGAACAACAGCGCGTTGGCCGTCACCAGACCGGGCGCCGGGCTGTCGGCCAGCTTGATCGCCAGGTCGGCGAAGTTCAGCGTGCCCGTGTTGCCATAAAGAATGCCGATGCCGCTCAGGAAGATGAGACTCGAGAACAGGTTGATAACCACATACTTCACGGCGCCCTCCATCTGGGCGCGCTCGCCGCCGAGCACCATCAGGACGAAGGAGCTGATCAGCATGACCTCGAACCACACGTAGAGGTTGAAGAGGTCGGCGGTGAGGAAGGCGCCCGTGACGCCGGCAATCAGGATTTGCAGCAGCGGATAGTAGCCGTAGCGCACGCGGCGCGTGTCCATCTCGTAGCGCGAATACAGCGTGACCACCACCCCCATGAGGCCGGTCACCATGACGAGCAGCGCGCTCAAGGTGTCGGCCACAAGGCTGATGCCGAACGGTGCCGGCCACGCGCCCACGTGCAGCACCACCACTTGCGACTGCAAGACCCCGATGAACAGTGCAATGCCCGAGGCGAAGTGCAGCAGCGCGCCAATCATGCCGAGTGCCGCCTCGAGCTGGAGCTGGCGCACGGTCAACATGGCGAGGGCCGCCGTGGTGATCGGCACCAGAATCGGCAACGCGATAAGCAGGCTTTCGGGGGCCACCGCGTTATTCCTCGGTCGACCGCATGCGGTCGAGGTCGTCGGTGCCGAGCACGGCGTACGCGCGCTGAAACAGCACCAGGGTAAAGGCGATCACGCCAAACGCAATAACGATGGCCGTAAGGATGAGCGCCTGCGGCAGGGGGTCGGCCACCACGCCATCGGGCACGCTCTGGCCATCGGGCGCCAGTGGCGGCGCACCCCGGGTGAGCCCGGCCGAGGTGAAAATCAACAGGTTGGCGGCGTTGCTCATGAGCGCGAGGCCGATGACCACCTTCACCAGCGAGCGGCGCAGCAAGAGGTAGAAGCCGCAGGCGAACAGGACACCGATGACGAAGGCGAGCAAGACTTCCACCGTCAGTCCTCCATCAACGCGAAAATCAGCATCAGGGTGGCGCCGATGACGGTGAAGTACACGCCCACGTCGAACAGCAGCGGCGTGCCCACCTTGACCGTGCCCAGCAGCGGCGCATCGAATTCGTGCCACACCCCGGTCAACAGCGGCAGGCCCAGCATCGGGCCGAACAGGCCGGCGAACAGGGAAATCAGCAGTCCCGCGCCAATCAGCAGGCGTGGCCGCGCCACCAGTGCGCGCCGGGCCGCCGCGCTGCCATAGGCCACCGCGCTGAGCGCGAAACCGGTCGCGGCCACCAGCCCGCCCACGAACCCGCCGCCCGGCTCGTTATGGCCGACCAGCAAGAGGAAGATGCTGAACAGCAGCAGCAGCGGCTTCACCAGCCGCGCGAAGGTCTTCAGGATGAGCGACTCTACCATGCTTGCCGGCTCCCCCGATACGCAGGCGCAACAGGCCAAAGGCCCCGAGGGCCGCCACGGCCAGCACCGTCAATTCCCCCAGCGTGTCGAGCGCGCGAAAGTCGACCAGAATGGTGTTCACGAAGTTACGGCCGAACGCCTTGTCCACGCTGTTCTCCACGAAATAGCCCGATATCGGGTCGGCGATTTCCACCCCCTGCGCCGCGATAATGAGGACCGTCATGAACCCGCCGAACAGCACCGCCAGCGCTGCATCACGCACACGCGTGGCCGCATCGGTCAGCACGCTGAAGCGCGGCATGCGGTGCAGCACGAAGATGAACAACAGCACCGTCAGCGTCTCGACCACCATCTGCGTCATGGCGAGGTCGGGCGCGCCATACATCACAAAGACCAGCGACACGGAAAAGCCCACCACGCCCAAGTAGATGACGGCGGCCAGGCGCGAGCCCGTGAGTGTTGCACCGAGTGCGGCGGCCACCAACGCCCCGGCCACCACCCATTGGGCGATGCCCGCGCTGGCGCCCCCCGCCGGTACGTGCAGGTCCGCGGTCAAAAAGAGCGTGCCGGCCGGCAGGGCCAGCGCGAAACACGCAATCACGAACAGGTAGTAGCGCAGATAGCCGTGTTGCAGGCGGCGCGTCTGCCAGGCGGCGCCGGCCTGCACCCCGCTCAAGGCGGCCTCGTAGCCTGCCGCCGGGCCAATGGGGTCGAGTGCGCCGAAGGCCTCGAACAGCGGGCGCAGCCAGCGGCGCAGCAGATAGAGCAGCGCGCCCGCGCCCAGCGTTACGAGGCTCAAGATGAATGCCGTGTTCACGCCGTGCCACAGCTTCAGGTGTACCTTGACCTCGGCGCCCGCCACCGCCGCGGCGGCCGGTTCGATCAGGCCCTGACCCAGCACGCCGGGCAACAGGCCGAATAAAAGGCCCAGCGCCCCCAGCAAGAGGCCGCCCGCCCAGAGGCCGAAGGGCCCCTCGTGCGGCGCTTTCGGCGTCTCCTGCCGGCGGGTCCAGAACGGCTTCACGCCAACCAGCAAGGCGGCGTAGACGTTGAGCACATTGGCTATCACAAAGACCGTGGTCAGCGTGATCGCCCACACGGGCGCCTGCAGGCCCGCTTCGTAGACCGTCTCCTTCCCGATAAAGCCGACCAGCGGCGGGATGCCCGCCATCGACAGCGCGGCTATGCCGCCCGCCGCACAGGTCCACGGCATCGCCCGCGCGAGGCCGCCCAGCTTTTCGGCATCCTTCTCGCCGGTCTCGTGCTCGAGTGCGCCGGCCACCATGAAGAGGGTGGCCTTGTAGAATGCGTGGACAAACAGGAAGACGAGCGCCGCCTTCAGCGCATAGCCCGCCGCGCCCTCCCACGCGTCTTGCGCAAACCAGGGCGTGCCCAGTCCGAAGCAGACGAGGATGGTGGCCAGCGCGCTGACGGTGGTGTAGGCCAGCAGCGGCTTCATCTTGGTCTGGCGGTAGGCGAGGTAGGCCGCCGCCAGCATGGTAACCGCGCCGAAGCCCACCACGGCCCAGGCCCACAGCGCGCCACCGCCCAGCACCGGGTTCAGCCGCGCCACCAGATAGAGTCCCGCCTTCACCATGGTCGAGCTGTGCAGATAGGCGCTCACCGGCGCGGGCGCCTGCATGGCGCCGGGCAGCCAGAAGTGAAACGGAAACTGGGCCGACTTGGTAAAGGCGCCCGCCAGAATCAGCACCACGGCGGCCGTGTAGAAGGGGTGCTCGTGGAGATTCTGCGCCTCGAGAATGTAGCGCAGGTCATAGGTGCCCGCGGCCTGGCCCAGCAGCACCAGCCCCGCCAGCAGCGCCAGTCCGCCCGCACCCGTAACCAGCAGCGCCTGCAGCGCCGCATCGCGCGCGGCCTTGCGCTCGCGCTCGAAGCCAATCAGCAGATAGCTGCTGATGCTGGTGAGTTCCCAGAAGACGAACAGGGTGATGATGTTGCCCGCCAGCACCGCGCCCAGCATCGCGCCCATGAACAGAAACAGGTAGCAGTAGAAGCGGCCCAGCAGTGGATGGTCGCCCAGGTAGGCGCCCGCATAGAGTACAATAAGCACGCCGATACCGCTGATGAGCAATGCGAAACTGAGCGCCAGGGCGTCACCATAGAAGCTGAGTCCCACGCCCAGCGAGGGCACCCACGACAGCGCAACCGTGGCTGGCTCGCCGTGGGCGGCGGGGATAAGCGACAGCAGATACCCGAACACCGCCAGCGGCGCCAGCGCATAGACATAGGCCGCGGCCTTGCCCAGCGGGCGCGTGCAGGCGGGCGTGAGCGCCGCCATCACGAACGGTGTCAGAACCGCCGACAGCATCGGTGTACTTCTCTCTCCCCTTCCGCACGTGCGGGGAATGCCGGGTGGTTGGCGCCGTGAACCGGCCGGGCAGGGCGGCCTATTCCGTGTGCGCCCCAGAGCCTAGCACAGGCGAGCGCGGTGCCGGAATGCCCCCTTGTGGGGGGGCGTTGAGTCTGGATAGCTTTTGAATCGCCCTGAAAGGAGGGCCTGCGTCATGAAATGGAATTACTGGATCGGCCGCCTGCTCGGCATCGATATCTATATGCACGCCACGTTTCCGCTGCTCGTGCTGTTCGTCATCGTCAGCGCGACCACGCAGGGCGCGAGCATGGGCATGGCCGCACTCAACGTGCTGGCGGTGTTGGGGCTGTTCGGCATTGTGGTCTTGCACGAGCTGGGCCACGCCATGGCCGCGCGCTACTACGGTATCCCCACCAAAGACATCATTCTGCTGCCCATCGGCGGTGTGGCGCGCATCACGCGCATGCCCACCAACCCGTGGCAGGAACTGGTCATCGCGATTGCCGGTCCCGCCGTCAACGTGGTGCTGGCGCTCCTGGGGCTGCTGATGCTGGCCGTGGTCACGTTGCTGCAGGTGCCGCAGCTCTCGATGGTGGTGCTGGGCTTTACCGGCATCAACGTGCTGCTGGCCACGTTCAATCTCCTGCCCGCCTTCCCCATGGATGGCGGCCGCGTGCTGCGTGCATTGCTGGCCCTGCGCATCAACTACGTGCGCGCCACCAACACCGCCGCCATGATCGGCAAGGGCATGGCCGTCTTCTTCGCCCTCGTCGCGTTCTGGTTCAATCCGTTCCTCCTGCTCATCGCCGCATTCGTCTGGATTGGCGCCTCGCAGGAAGCCGCCATGGTGCGGGCGCGGGCCGCGCTTACCGGTGTGCCCGTGCGCGAATTGATGGTCCGCCGCTTCTACACCCTCGCGCCACACGACCGCATCGGCTATGCCATGCGGCTGTTGCTGGGCTCGTTTCAGGAAGACTTTCCCATCGTCGAGGAGGGGCACCTCGTCGGCATCCTGCGCCGCGAGTCGGTGCGCGAAGCCATGAACGAGGGCGACGAGTGGGCGCGCGTGGATGCCTGTATGACCGCCGATGTGAATACCGTAACCCCGGAAGACGCGCTCGACGATGTGATGATGCGTATGCAGGAGTGGACGCAGAGCAGCGTGCCGGTCATCGAGCATGGCTATCTGGTAGGCCTGCTCACGCAGGGCAGCGTGCAGCAGTACATCGCGCTGCGCAATGCGCGCCTGGCGCGTGGTCCGCAGGGGCCGACCGGCCGCCCGGGCAACCAGCCCGATTGGGACGCGCCGCGTAACATTCTGCCGCCACGCTAGTTGCGTTCGTTATTCGGCTATTGGGCGCGTCCGTCTGGGCGGGCCCTTTTTTGTGTGAAAGCCGTGTGTGGCGA
Organism: uncultured Nitrospirales bacterium; assembly: GCA_964390765.1. Classification (GTDB taxonomy): domain Bacteria; phylum Hydrogenedentota; class Hydrogenedentia; order Hydrogenedentales; family JAGMZX01; genus CAYMLC01. The sequence goes on along the minus strand of CAYMLC010000011.1, from coordinate 12,938 downwards.
AAAGCTGTCAAACTGACAACACATTGATTTGCAACTACTTAGCCACAGAAAACTGTTGACTAAGCGAGCAAGCCATGTGGTACACTTCAGGATGCCGGGATTGTCCCGGCGACAAGTGCAAGGGTTTGCTGGTTGCTGGGACGCCGCCGAGAAGCCAAGCCTGCTCCCACCGCGCAGGCGCCCGTGGGGCCCGGGCATCAGCCTGCCGCGCATATGCGGCTGGGCGAGTTGTTGCTCGACAGCGGCACGATCACGCAGGAACAGCTGGACCAGGCGATTGCCGAGCAGCGGACCGAAGGCGGCTTCATCGGCCAGATTCTGGTGCGCCATGGCTACGTCAGCCAGGAGCAGGTGGCTAGTTGCCTGGTGAAGCAGTGCAAGATTCCGCACCTCAGTCTGCTCGACTACGACATTGGCCAGGACGTGCTGAGCCTGGTGCCCGAAGAGGTCTGCCGCCAATACAAGCTGCTGCCGATCGACAAACTGGGCCGCATCCTGACGGTGGCGATGGTGGACCCGCTGGACCTGGAAGCGCTCGAGGCGGTGCGGGCGCACTGCAGCGACCTGCGCATCAAGCCGATTCTGTGCAACTGGGAACACTTCGAGCACGTGGCGGCGCGCCTGTTCAAGAAGAGCGACGGCCGCAAGACCGATGTCGATGCGAAGAGTTTCGGTTTCACCGACCGCCTGCCGCCCGAGCAACCCGAGCCCCAGCCTGAACCTGCACCCGCGCCCGAGCCGGTAGACCATGCACCCAGCCCGGCCGGCATTGCGCCCCCCGCGGAAACCGTTGCGCCGCCGGCTGCCGTGCCGGCCGCCGACCCGCAGCTTATTACCGGAGCGATCCGCGACGGCATGCGCGATGCCCTGGCCGAGGTCGTGAAGACGCTGCACGGGCAGTCGCCGGCCGCCGCACCCGCGCCCGCCGGCCCTTCGGCCGAAGACCTGGCGCTGGCTTTCCGTGACGCGATGAGCGAGGCGATGGAGACCATGGCGAGCCGCATGCCGGCGTCGTCTGCAGCGCCCGCGCCCGCTGCTCCCCCGGCGCCCGCCGGCCCCAATGCGCAGGAGATGGCGGAGATCATCCGCGACAGCGTGGGCGGCGCCCTGCAGGAAGGCATGGCCGCGATTGTGGTGCAGTTGCGCGCCCAGCAGCCCGCGGGTGGCGCGGCCCCGGCCGGTCCTTCGCCCGAGCAGATGGGCCACGCAATCGAGCAGAGTGTGCGCGCGGCGATGGAGCAGGCGATGAGCGGGCTGGCCACGCAGATCGATGACGTGCGCGCGGCGGCGCAGGCGGTGCAGGCGCATGCCGTGCAGTCCGAGCCCGCGCCCGCGCCGCCTGCACCCCAAACCGACCCCGCCCAGTTGGCCGAGCAATTGAGCCACGCCATGCGCGACAGTGTGGGCGGCGCCATACAAGAGGCGATGGCCACGCTGGTGGTGCAACTGCGTTCGATGCAGGGCAGGAATCAGCAGCCCGCGCCGGAAGAACTGGCGCAAGTGCTGCAGACCAGCGTGGTGCAGGCGGTGCAGGCCTCGCAAGAGGCGACCTCGGCGCAACTGCGCGAGATCACCGCGGCGGCCATGCAGTCGGTGCAGCAGGTGACACAACTGGTCGAGACGGCGGCGGTGACCGAGCAGAACCGGCGCGACCTCGAAGGCAAGCGGCGCCAGCGCCACCTGAGTGTGACGCCCTTCGGCGGGCCGGCCAACGGGGGCGAGCAGCACGCGGAATCCGATGCGCGGCTGGTCGCGGCGATGGAGTCGGAAAAGCCGATCGAGGCCTTCACCTTCCAAAGCTATTTCCCGGGCAAGGCGAACACCTTTACCTACCGCATCAGCCAGGCGGTGGCGCACGAGCCGGGCGGCGAATACAACCCGTTCTTTCTCTACGGCGAAGTGGGGATTGGCAAGACGCACCTCATCAGCGCGATTGGCAACCACGTGCTGGCCAACGGTGCGCAATTGCGGACCGGCTATGTGTCGGCCAGCCACTTTGCGCGCCGCCTGAACGACGCGAAGGAAGCCGGCGCGCTGGACGCCTTCCGCGAAAACTACTGCCACTGGGACGTGCTGATTCTCGACGACATCCAGTTTATGGGCGGGCGCGTCGAGGCGCAGGAAGAGTTCTTCCACATCTTCAACGTGCTGCGCGAGAACGGCCGCCAGATTGTCATCGCCGGCGACAAGGCGCCCGACCGCCTCGGCCTGCTCGAACAGCGCCTCGTCTCGCGCTTTGCCAGCGGCATCGTCACGCAGTTGAAGGCGCCCGAGTGGGAGACGCGCGTGCAGATCCTGCGCCACCATGCCGAGCGCCAGGGCGCGCAGGTGCCCGAAGAAATCGTGTCGCTCATCGCGATGCGCGTGCCCAATGATATTCGAAAGATGGTAGGGTCACTACGCAAGGTAATCGCTTTCGCCAATCTGGTCGGCCAGGAGATGAGTTGCGAACTGGCCGAGGAAATCTTGAACCACCTGGGCGCCGAACAAGCGGCTTGACGCCCAGTTGTGCGCCCGGGGGCGGCGCCACACAGCCCGCAGGAGGGGCCATGTATTGGCCACGAAGATTGTAAAGAAGCGTCTGCCGGACATGCTGCTCGAGCAGGACCTCGTGAGCCGCGAGCAGTTGAACGAATGTCTGAACCTGCAGCGCAACAGTGGGCAGAGCCTGGCCACCATCCTCGTCGAAAAAGGCTACCTGGGCGAAGAAGACCTGGTGGTCACGCTGAGCGAGCAACTGGGCATTCCACACATCCGCCTGGCGCACTACAAGATTCAGAAGGAAGTGCTGAGCGAAGTGCCCGAGTCGCTGGCGCGCCAGTACCAGATGCTGCCCGTCTCGGTGACGGGCGACGTGCTGACCCTGGCCATGGCCGACCCGCTCAACATCATGGCGCTCGACGACCTGCGCATGCTGACCAGCTATGAAATCGAGCCGGTGGTCGCGGTGGCCAGCGAGTTGGAAGGGGCTATCCAGAAGCACTACGGCGGCGACCGCGCCGAAGACATGTACTCGGAGTTGGTGGAGCGCAAGGAGGACGGCGGCGGTGAGATGGAGATGCTGGAGGAGAAGGACGAGATTGAAGACGTCAGCCAGCTCGAATCGGGCGCGGGCGAAGAGCCGGTGAAAAAGCTTGCGCGGCTCATCCTGTTCAATGCGCTCGAGCGCGAAGCGAGCGACATTCACATCGAGCCGTTCGAGAAGCAGATTCGTTTGCGCTACCGCATCGACGGCTCGCTGGAAGAAACCAAGAGCCCGCCGAAGAACCTGCAGTCCAATCTGATTGCGCGCTTCAAGATTCTGGCGGGCTGCCGTATCGACGAGCACCGCCTGCCGCAGGACGGCCGTTTCCGCATCCGCTTCAAGGGGCGCGAGATTGATTTTCGCGTGGGCTTCCTGCCGACCAAGCACGGCGAGAAGATCGTGATGCGCGTGCTGGACAAGTCGGCGCTCTCGCTCGACCTGGACGGTCTGGGCTTCGAGCCCCAGCCGATGGAGGCGATCAACGAGGCGATCAAGCGGCCGCACGGCATGGTCCTCGTCACCGGGCCGACCGGTAGCGGCAAGACGACCACGCTCTATTCCTGCCTGCATAAGCTGAACACCATCGATTCCAACATCGTGACGGTCGAAGACCCGGTCGAATACGAGTTGTTCGGCATCAACCAGGTGCAGATGCAGTCGCACATCGGCCTGACCTTCGCCAGTTCGCTGCGCCAGATTCTGCGCCAGGACCCCGACATCGTGATGGTGGGCGAGATTCGCGACTACGAGACCGCCGACGTGGCGGTGAAGGCGGCCCTGACCGGTCACCTGGTGCTGAGCACGTTGCACACCAACGACGCGTCGGGCGTGTTTCCGCGCCTCACCGACATGGGCGTCGAACCGTTCCTCGTGCAGTCGTCGGTCGCGCTCGCCTGTGCCCAGCGTCTCTTGAAGCGCGTGTGCAAGGATTGCGTGGAAGAGATCAACGTGCCGCAGGACGTGCTGAAGCGCATCCAGTACAAGGGCTTCGACTATCTCGAAACCGTGCGCTTTGTGCGTGGGCGCGGCTGCGGCCGCTGCAAGGACACGGGCCACCGCGGGCGCGTGGGTGTGCTCGAGGCGATGCTGAACTGGCCCGAACTGCAGGAGCTAATCCTGAACCGCGCCAGCGGCTACGATATCAAGCGGCAGGCGGTGGCCTGTGGCATGCGTACACTGCGCCAGAACGCGCTGGCCAAGGCGGCCAAGGGCATCACCAGTATCGAGCAGGTGCTCGACCACACCGTGGCCGACTAGGGCCGCAGCCAGGGGAACAGCGCCGCGGCGCCCGCCAGACGCGCCGCGGCCAACCGACGGGGAGGGGCACATGGCGACCCCGACGATTAAAGAGTTGCTGACGAAGATGATCCGCGAGGGCGCCAGCGACATGCACCTTGTAGTGGGTGCGCCGCCCATGATCCGCATCCACGGTGGGCTGGAACCCCTGCCGGACTATCCGAAGCTGACGCCGGACATGACCCAGGAAATCATCTACACGGTCATGAACGAAGAGCAGGTGGCCGAGTTCGAGGCGGAAAAAGAGCTCGACATGTCGTTCGGCATCGAAGGGCTCAGCCGCTTTCGCCTCAACGTGTACCGCGACCGCGGTTCGGTGGTGGCGGCATTCCGCACGATTCCCTTCGAGATTCTCAGCTTTGAGCAGTTGGGGCTGCCCCGCATCATCGCCGACTTCGCCTACCGGCCGATTGGCCTGGTGCTGGTGTGCGGGCCCACCGGCTCGGGCAAATCGACCACGCTCGCCGCGATTATCGACAAGATCAATCAGGAGCGGAACACGCACGTCATCACGATTGAAGACCCGATCGAGTACCTGCACAGCCACAACCGCGCAATCATCAACCAGCGCGAAGTGCACAGCGACACCAAGGGTTTCGGCCAGGCGCTGCGCCGCGTGCTGCGACAGGACCCCGACGTCATCCTCATCGGCGAGATGCGCGATACCGAAACCATCCAGGCGGCGCTGACCGTGGCCGAGACGGGCCACCTCGCCTTCGCCACGCTGCACACCAACGACGCGCTGCAGACCATCAACCGCATCATCGACGTGTTCCCCGCGGGCCAGCAGGACCAGGTGCGCACGCAGCTCAGCTTTGTGCTTGAAGGCGTATGCGTGCAGCAGTTGATTCCGCGTGCCGACGGCATGGGCCGCGTGCTGGGCATGGAGATCATGATTCCCAACCCGGCCATCCGTGCGCTCATCCGCGCGGAGAAGCTGGAACAGATTCCCGCCATGATCGAGATTGGCCGCGGCGAAGGCATGATGAGCATGAACCAGTCGCTCTACCGCCTCATGCGCCGCGGCATCATCACCACCGAAATGGCGTACAAGCGCAGTTCGGACCCCGAAGGCCTGCATCGGCTTGTCGAAAAGGGCGCCGCGGTGTGAGCTCCGCCGCCTGGCAGCGGCTGCGCCCCAGCTACGATGGGCCGGCCTCCTGGCTGTGGTTTGTCGGCTTCGCGCGTCTGGGCGTGCTGGTGGTGTTGGGCGCCGGCGCCCAGTTCGTCGAGACGCCGGCCCCCTATGGCTGGATGCTGGCGGGCGTCTTTGCCGGCGCACTGCTCAGCAGCATGTGGTACCTCATCACGCTGTGGCGCGAAGGCAGCGTGAGCGCGGTCCTCACCTGGACCCAGACCTTCGTCGACTTCGCCGCCGTCGCCGCCACCATCGCCTTCACCGGCGGCCAGGCCAGCTTCTTCAACTTTCTGTTTGTCGTCGTCATTCTCGAGGCAGGCGTTCTGCTGGGGCTGGGGCAGGGCTTTATCTTTGCCACGCTCGCCGCCGCGTTCATGCTGCTGCAGACCGCGCGCCCCGGAGAGCCGGTCAGCGACCCACTGCTGCATTGGTACAACTTCATCGTCCAGGCCATCGCCTTCTATCTGACCGCCTTCATCAGCGGCTACTGGAATCAGCGCGTGCACCGCATGCAACAGTTCCAGCGCGAGATTCTGGACAACATGAACAGCGGCATCCTCATCACCGACGACAAGGGGATCGTGGTCGCACTCAACAAGTCCGGCTGCCGCGTGCTCGAGCTGGCCGAAGAGAACACCAGCGGCCGCCATGTCGAGGGTCTGCTTGTGCCCGAGTCGGGCATGGAGTGTCCCATCACCACGGCGCTGCGTACCGGCACCGACTTCACCAGCTACGAATTCCGCGCCCGCGTCGGTCACAACGGCACACGCCTTATCGGCCTGACGACCAGCCCCATGCGCAACGAGACAGGCCTGCTGACCGGCATGATCGCCTCGTTCACCGACCTCACCGAGATGGACCGTATGCGCAGCGAGCTGCAGCGGCAGGACCGCTTGGCCGTGGTGGGCGAGCTGGCGGCCGGTCTCGCGCATGAGATACGCAATCCCGTCGCCTCGATTCGTGGCGCGGTGGACGAGTTGGACAGTGCGATCGAACGGCCCGATATGGCCTGCCGCCTCGCGCGTATCGCCATTCGCGAATCCGACCACCTGAACGAAATCGTCAGCAGCTTTCTCGACTTCGCGCGCAACCCCTCGCCCAAACGCGAGACGGTGGACCTGCGCACGGTCATCGAAACCTGCCACGACCGGCTGGCGCGCAAGTATGCCGACACGCCCGCGGTGCGTCTCGTGGCCGGCCTGCCCGAGCAGCCCCAATGCGTGCAGGGCGACAGCAGCCAACTCGAGCAGGTGTTCATGAATCTCGGCCAGAATGCGGTCGAGGCGATGGAAGGCGACGGCACGGTAACGTTCAGCCTGGCCCGGCACGACAATGTGGTCGAGGCGCGGGTCGAAGACGACGGCCCCGGCATCGCGCCCGACAAAGTTGCGCGCATATTCGAGCCTTTCTACACTGAAAAAGAGCGCGGCGTAGGCATGGGCCTGGCCATATGTCTGCGCATCATTACCGCGCACGACGGCACCATCCAGGTGGCGGCGCGGCCAAGCGGCGGCACCGCCATCAGTGTGCGGCTGCCGGCCCACCCCGGATAAGGAGCCCCGCCATGCGTCCTGCCCCGCATCAGGTTCTGGTGGTTGACGACGAGCCGAGCATGCGTGAGGTGCTCGAGATCGTATTGTCGAATGCCGGCTACGGCGTGACCACCGCCGCATCGGGCGACGAGGCCCGCGAGGTGTTGAGCAGGCAGAGCGCCGACTGCGTGCTGAGCGATCTCTACATGGGCAGCGACCGCAACGCCGGCATGCGCCTGCTGGAATGGCTGCAAGCGAACATGCCGGGTGTACCCGTGATCATGATCACGGCGCACGGCACGGTGGAATCGGCCATTGAAGCCATGAAGAAGGGCGCGGCCGACTATGTCTTGAAGCCGTTCAAGAACGACGAGATTCGCCTGCTGGTCGAGCGCGCCATCGAGCAGCGCAACCTGCGCCGCGAGAATCAGGCCCTGCGCGAACAGGCTGCGCGCGCCGCCCGCCTCGACAACATGATCGGGCAGAGCCCCGTGTTTCAGGAGGTGGTAGCCATCGTGCGGCGGGTGGCCAACCTGCCCAGCACCGTGGCCATTCATGGCGAGAGTGGCGTGGGCAAGGAACTGGTGGCGCGTGCCCTGCATCAGTTGAGCGAGCGGGCCGACAAGCCCTTTGTGGCGATCAACTGTGGCGGTATACCCGAGACGCTGCTCGAGAGCGAGTTGTTCGGCCATAAGAAGGGTTCCTTCACCGGCGCCATTGAAGACAAGGAAGGCCTCTTTGTGGTGGCGAACGGCGGCACGGTCTTCCTCGATGAGATCGGCGAGATGCCCGCCGTGTTACAGGCCAAGCTGTTGCGTGTGCTCGACAGCTATACCGTGACGCCCGTGGGCGGCACGAGCGAGGTGAAGGTGAACGTGCGCCTGGTGAGCGCGACCAACCGCGACCTGGAGAAAATGGTCGAGGAGGGCGGCTTCCGCAAGGACCTGTTCTACCGCCTCAACGTGATTCCCATTACCGTGCCGCCGCTGCGCGAGCGCACGGGCGATATTCCCCTGCTGGCCCAGCACTTTCTGCGGCTGCACGCGAGCAAGATGGGCCGCGACAGCATGCGGCTGAGTAAGGACGTGAAGAAGATCCTGGCCGCGTATGCCTGGCCGGGCAATGTGCGTGAACTGGGCAACGTGCTCGAGCGTGCTGTGGCGCTGTGCCCCGGCGACGAGTTGACCCCCGGCGACCTGCCGCCCAGCCTGTCCGAGGCGATCGATACCGGGGCTGCGCCGGCGGCGGGGTTGCCACCGGGCGGACTCGATCTCGAGGCCTACATCGCCGAACTCGAGACCGGCCTCATCCGTGAAGCGCTGGAGAAGAGCCGGTTCAGCCAGAAGCGCGCTGCCCAGCTGCTCGGTCTCACGCCGCGCTCGCTGCGCTACCGCCTGCAGAAATACGATCTCGAGAGCGATGCCGCCCGTTGACCGTCCCCGCCCGCGCGCCTAGAATAAAGCCGGGCTGCACCGTGTAAAGCTCGGAGCGGGGCGATGACCGTAGCGCCGCCGCGAAGGAGTATCTGGCTTTGGGCCGTTCGTATCGTTTGTCTTGCTATGCGCTGGTAGCGTTGTGCGGTTTGTGGGGCATGGCCGTGCAGCCTGGAGACGGCGCCGCGCCTGCACCCGAGGGCGAAGGCAGCCCCGCCCCGGCCGAAGCCGCAGACACGGCCGCGCCGGAAACCACCACCACGCCCGACCCCGATGCCCCCCCAGCGCCCGTGCCCGCCGGCAGCACCGTGCTGGTCTGCACCGTAGACGGCATGATCGACGAGGGTATCGCGGTCGTGGTCGAGCGCGCCGTACAGGAAGCCAACGATATCGGCGCCGCGGGCCTCATCTTCGAAGTCGACACCTTTGGCGGGCGCGTCGATTCGGCCATTGCGATTACCGAATCCATCATCGACGCGCAGATGCCCACCATCGCGTACATCGTGAACAAGGGCGCCATCAGTGCCGGTGCACTGATCAGCTATTCGTGCGACTACATCGTCATGGCGCCCGGTACCAACATCGGCGCGAGCACGGTTGTCTCGGCCGGTGGCGAAGGTATGCAGGCGGCCGACGAGAAGTCGCAGTCGTTCGTGCGTGCCAAGTACCGCGCGCTGGGCGAGCAGAAGGGCCACAACCCGATTCTGGGCGAGGCCATGGTCGACTCGGATATTGAAGTGCAGGCCGTGCGCGATGCCGGCGGCGAATGGACCTTCTACAAGGTGGCCGATGGCCGGCCGGTCGAGCAGCAGCGTGCAGCGGGCCAAGACGGCGAAGGCGAGCAGCCGGGCGACCAGACCGAGCCGGAGCCACCCGTGCCGGGTCCCAGCCCCAACATGCCGCCCGGCGGACTCGAGCGCGCGTTTCGCGAGTTGTTCGAGGGCGTGGAAGAGGCCGAGCGCGCCAAGGAAATGGAGCGCGCGGCCGAGGAGATGCGCAACCGCGAAGGGGACCTGCCCGAGGAATTGCCCGACGGCGCCGTGGTCGTGACCCCGGCCGGCAAGCTGTTGACCTTTACGACCAACGAAGCGCTTAAGTTTGGCCTCATCCCCTTTGTGGCCGAGTCGCTCGAAGAAGTGAAGTCGTACTACGGCTATGTTGACGTGATGACCCAACGCATCGAGCCGACGTGGGCCGAGGAGTTGTTTCGCTTCCTGCGCAATCCGCTTATCTCCGGCCTGCTGCTGATGCTGGGCTTCGGCGGGCTCTACCTCGAAATCCGCACGCCCGGCTTCGGCCTGCCCGGCATGATTGGGCTCGGCGCGCTCACGCTGTTCTTCGGCAGCCACATGGTCCTCGGCCTCGCCGACTGGGTCGACGTGGCGTTGGTCGTTATCGGGCTCGGCATGATCGGTATCGAGGTGTTTGTCTTGCCCGGCTTCGGTGTGCTCGGCGGCCTCGGCATCCTGTCGCTGCTGGTCGGGCTGTACCTGTCCCTCACGCGGGTGCCCATTCCCGAATATGAGTGGCAGGTCGCCGCGACCAATGACGCGCTGCTGTCGATGGCAACGTTCCTAACGACCTTTGTCGTGCTCACCATCAGCAGCATTTTCCTCTTGCCGCGCTCACCTGTGTTTCAGCGGCTGACACTGGCCGACAGCCAGATGAGCACCTCCGGTTACACCACGCAATCCACCGACGACGTGAGCGCGGCCGTCGGCCAGATGGGTGTGGCCACCACGGTGCTGCGTCCGGCGGGCCGGGGGCGCTTCGGCGCCCGCAGCTACGACGTGGTCACGCGTGGCGAGTACCTGGACAAGGGCTGCCCGATCCGCATCATCCGCGCCGAGGGCAACCGTTATGTGGTCGAACAAGTCAACGCGGAGAACGCCTGATGTCGGCGCGCGAAACCCTGATCCACATGCTGCGGCAACTGTTGAAAGAGGTCGAAATTGTGACCTCGCAGGGCGCCGGCTACTACACCTGCGTGCCCTTCGCGCGCCGCTACAACCGGCTGCTGGCCGCGTCGCGCAAGCTCTTCGAGGGCGACGAGGAAGGCCTCATCATCGGCACCTTCGACGAACTGGCCGAGACCGACCCGAAAGACCCCAGCGAAAAGAGCACCTACATGGTGCATGTGCGGGTCGAGGTCAGCCAGCTGATCGCGCTGTTGGAATCGACGGATAAGGATCGCCCCGCATGAGCCTCGTAATGCTTTTGGCCGTGCTGTTCCTGGGCGGCATTGCCCTCGTGCTGGCCGAGTTCATGTTGCCGGGCGGCGTGCTCGGGGTTATCGGCGGGCTGATGCTGGTGGGCGTCATGATTGCCACCGGCATCTACTACCCCGGCGCTGCCGTCGTCATCATCCCGGCGCAACTGTTCGTGGTGGCGGGCACCATCGTCTTCGGGTTCTGGCTCATCGCGAACACACGCTTCGGCCAGCCGCTCATGCTGCGCAGTTCGCAGAAGGAAGAAGAAGGCTGGACCAACCAGAAGAGCGATTTGTCGCTTGTCGGAAAAACCGGTAAGGTGCTGACCGCACTTCGCCCGGCGGGCACCATCGAGGTCGCAGGCGAACGAATAGATGTGGTTTCCGACGGTACCTTCCTAGCCGAAGGCGCCACCGTTGTGGTCACCGAGGTACACGGCAACCGGGTGGTGGTCGAGGAAGCCACCGAGGCCGCAGCCTCCGACGCGCCACCGGCGCAGGCCTGAGGCCGTGGACGACACCACCGGGTACCGAAACAGGACGCGGCCCCGCCGCACCGCCGCTTAAATCGCGCGGCCCCGCCGCGCACAATTGGGGATCCCGAACATGCCGAACGTGCTAGTAACCGTGTTCATCGTTGTGGCCGCCATTATCCTGCTGATATTCGGCGCCATCGTGTTGTCCTTCTTCCGCCTCTGGTTGCGCGCGCTCTTGTCCGGTGCGCCCGTGGGCATCTTCAGCCTCGTCGGCATGTGGCTGCGCCGGGTCAATCCCAACGTCATCGTCGACAGCCGCATCGCCGCGGTGAAGGCCGGCCTCGAGATCGGCACCGACCCGCTCGAAGCGCACTTCCTGGCCGGCGGCAACGTGCTGCGCGTGGTGCAGGCGCTCATTGCGGCGAGCAAGGCCAACATCGACCTCAACTTTCAGCGCGCCACCGCCATCGACCTGGCCGGGCGCGACGTGCTCGAGGCCGTGCAGACCTCGGTGCGGCCCAAGGTCATCGACTGCCCCGACCCGAACAAGGGCCCCTCGACCGTGGCCGCCGTGGCCATGGACGGTATTCAGTTGAAGGCGAAGGCGCGCGTGACGGTGCGCACCAACATCAACCGCCTGGTCGGTGGTGCCACCGAAGAGACCATTGTCGCGCGTGTGGGCGAAGGTATCGTGACCACCATCGGCTCGGCCCAGACGCACAAGAAGGTGCTCGAGAATCCCGACTCGATTTCGAAGGTCGTGCTCGAGCGCGGGCTCGACGCGGGCACGGCATTCGAGATTCTTTCGATCGATATTGCCGACGTCGACGTGGGCGAGAACATTGGCGCGCAACTGCAGATCAGCCAGGCGCAGGCCGACAAGCAAATCGCCCAGGCACGCGCCGAAGAGCGTGCGGCCATGGCGCGCGCGCGCGAGGCCGAGATGAAGGCGCAGGTGATTGAGATGCAGGCGCGCGTGGTCGAGGCCGAAGCCGAAGTGCCCAAGGCCATCTCGGAGGCGTTCCGCAGCGGCAACCTGGGCATCATGGACTACTACCGCATGAAGAACATCATGGCCGATACCGACATGCGCGACAGTATCGCCAAGCCGGAAGGCGACCAGCCACGCGACGAGAACCAATAGCCAGCGGGCACCCCCGCCAGGATAACGCGGTATGGAAGACTTAATCGGGCCATTGGTACTGCTGCTGCTCTTCATCTTCTCCGGTGTGGCGCAGTTGTTCCAGAAGCGGCGCGAAGAGCAGAAGCAGCAACAGCAGCAGCGGCAGGTCCGCCCCGAGGACCTGCCCGAGGGCACGCGCCGTGCGCTCTACGGCGAGCGCGGCGACTCGCGCCAGCCCGAGTTCTACGAGGAAGACCGCATACCCACCGCGCGCCCGCGCCGCAGCGCACGCGAAGACGAAGCCGAACACGCGCCGCGCCAACGCACCGCACCCCCGCCCCCGCCGCCGGGCCGCAGCCAGCGCCAGCGGCCGGAACCCGTCGACCTCGAAGCGCAGATGCGCGAACAGCGAGCCGCCCGCGACGCAGAGATGCGCCAACAGCGCGAAGCCCAGCAGCGGCAACGCGCCGAGCAGATGGAGCACCGCCAGCGCCGTGCGGCCGAGCGCCTGGGCGGGGGCGCCGAACAGCGTGCCGGCCGCGCCGCGGAGGCCGCGCAAGAGCGCCTGGGCGACGAACACAGCGAAACGCACGACCAGCACGAACAGCAGGCAAAGCGCACGCGCGAGGCCGAACAACGCCAGCGCCAGCTGCAGGCGCGCCGCAGCCGCGCCGACGAGGCAGACTTCTCCCACCTCCAGACGCGT
>CAYMLC010000010.1:0-22797 GCA_964390765.1 uncultured Nitrospirales bacterium | reverse complement strand
GCGCGATCGCGCCCGATGGCGAACTGCTGCACACGGTCAAGCTGCCCAAGGCGCCGGCCAATTGCACGTTCGGCGGGAAAGCGGGCAAGACGCTCTATGTGACCGCGCGCGAAGCCGTCTATCGGGTGCGCGTCGTCGAGCCGGGTATCGTGGCCGCGCACCAGGCCGAGACCAGCGAGCACGAGGCGCCCTAGCCAGCGCGCGGTAGGGTTTGCGCGGTTTGCGCAGCGGGGCGTATTATCCGCGCCTTATCGCGGCAGACCGGGGCGCGGCAGCGTCCGGTTCATGTGGGTTGGCCTGCGGCCAGCGGGCGCGGAAGACGAGGGGTAGACGGCCGGTGTGCGCACGGCAGCCGGCGCGAGAGGAAGCACCAATGAAGATGGATTTTGGCGGCGTGACGGAAGACGTGGTCACGCGTAAAGAATTCTCGATGTCGCGCGCGAAGAAGGTCCTGAAGAACGAGACCATCGCGGTCATCGGCTATGGCGTGCAGGGCGTGGCCCAGTCGCTGAACATGCGCGACAACGGCTTCAATGTCATCATCGGCCTGCGCTCGAAGAAGGACTCGCCGAACAGCTGGAAGGCCGCCAAGCGCGATGGCTGGACCGAGGGCGAGAATCTGTTCGAGTGGGAAGAGGCGGCCGAGCGCGCCACCATCATTCAGTACCTCGTGTCGGATGCGGCGCAAAAGGCGAACTGGCCCAAGCTGAAGAAGCACCTGCACGAAGGCGATGCGCTCTACTTCTCGCATGGCTTCTCGATCACGTATCGCGAACAGACGAAAGTCATTCCGCCGCAAAACGTGGACGTGATCATGGTTGCGCCCAAGGGCTCGGGTACTTCGGTGCGTCGCAACTACCTGAGCGGTGCGGGCATCAATTCGAGCTACGCCGTGCATCAGGACTACACCGGCAAGGCCGAAGAACGCTGCATCGCTGTGGGCATTGCGCTGGGTTCGGGCTACCTGTTCCCGACCACCTTCGAGAAGGAGGTCTTCAGCGACCTGACCGGCGAACGCGGTGTCTTGATGGGCGCGCTGGCGGGCATCATGGAAGCGCAGTACGAGGTGCTGCGCAAGAACGGCCACAGCCCGGCCGAGGCCTTCAACGAAACCGTCGAAGAGCTGACGCAGAGTCTCATCCGCCTGGTCGATGAAAAGGGCATGGACTGGATGTATGTGAACTGCTCGGCCACGGCGCAGCGCGGCGCGCTCGACTGGAAGCCGAAGTTCAAGAAGGCCACGCTGCCGGTCTTCAAGGAGCTGTACCAGCGCGTGAAGAGCGGCGAAGAGACCAAGCGTGTGCTGCGCACCACCGGCTCGGCCGACTACAAGGAGAAGCTGCAGAAGGAGTTGGCCGCCATGTCCAACTCCGAGATGTGGCAGGCGGGTGCCAAGTCGCGCGAACTGCGCCCCAACACCCCCGAAGCACAGCGCATCAAGTCGACGGTCGGAACCAAGGGCCGCGCGAAGAATTAGGCACGGCACCGGCGGGCACCCGTTGTGTTTTGGTCCACCCCCGGTTATGCTGCGGGACGTGCACAGACGCGCCGCGGCAAGGATGCCCGGTACGCGTGGCACGCGGCCTGGGCATCGGACAAGGACGAGAAGCGCATGCACGACCGTTCTGAACGCGGCCTGTTGATTCCGCATACGGACTACGGGCCGCGTGAAGAGCCCAACTATGAGGCCGACTGGCGGGGCGACTACCTAGCCGCGCGTCTGACCTCTCACGTCGGGCGCAAGCGCCGCAACAATGAAGATGCCTGTCTGCTGTGCGCGCCGGAAGATGTGCAGCTGGCCACGCGCAAGGGCCTGCTCTTCGCAGTCGCCGACGGTATGGGCGGCGCCAGTGCCGGTGAATTCGCCAGCCGGATGGCGTTGGGCCAGCTCACCCGTGCCTACTTCAATGGCGCCACCGGCGCCCTGCCCGACCAGTTGCGCCGCGCCATCGAGGTCGCGAACCTGCGTATCCACGAAGAGGCCGAGATCAATCCCGCGCTCGAGGGCATGGGCACCACGGTCTCGTGCGTGGTCATTCGCGACAACTACGCCTTTATCGGCCAGGTGGGCGACAGCCGGGTCTACCTGCTGCGGCCCCACCGCGGGCTGTGCCAACTCACGTCGGACCACTCGCTCGTGGCCGAGCAGGTGCGCACGGGCCTCATCACCGAAGAAGAGGCGCGCCACCACGCCCTGAAGAATTTCATCACGCGTGCCGTCGGCATCAAGAACGACGTCAAGGTCGACCTGTTCGCGCTGGAACTCCACCACGGCGACCGCTTGCTCATCTGCTCCGACGGCCTCAACAATATGGTCGATGACCAAGAGATTGCCGATGGACTCGGCTTGCCCGACGTCGCCCGTGCCACCGACCACCTGCTCGAGTTGGCGCTCGAGCGCGGCGGCGTCGACAACATCACGATCCTCACGATCGATGTGACCGGCGAGCCGCCGCAGGGCGTCTACGAGAACGGCGCCCAGCAGGTCGCCCTGCCGGACACGGGTATCCTGGGCCGGCTCAAGAAGATCTTCCGCTAGGCGGGCCGCCACGTGTTGGCCGCTTCGCCGCTCCGGCGCATCCCTGGGTTCGAACGCACCACCCTCGCGTTGGCCGTGGCGGCACTCACCGCGCTGCTGCTGGGTGTCGCGCTGCACGCGCCCGGTCTTTTGCCCGGCGCGCTGCCCTTGCCCGCAGGTCTCCTGGCGCTGGGGCTGGCGCTGCTGGCGGCGCTGGCGCTGCTCTTCGGGCCGAGCGGCCTGCTGCTCGCCGTGTTCATCGTCGGCCTCGTCTCGCTCCACCAGTTCCGCTCGCCGTTTATCCTGCCGCTGGCCGGCGCCGAACTGCACCCGCGCGAATTGCTGCTGCTGTTGCTGCTGGGCCATGCGGCGCTGGTGCTGGCCACGGGCCGCGCCGTGCTGCGCCCCGACCTCGCGCACTACTTCTTCTACCTCTACACCTTCTTCTACCTGCTCATCGCGGCCACGGGCGCCTTCTATGGTGCGCCCCGCAGCGAGATTCTCGAAGAGCTGCGCTTCGCCCTGTTCACGGCAACCTACTTCGTGCTCGTTATCGCCGCGCCCA
This sequence comes from uncultured Nitrospirales bacterium, assembly GCA_964390765.1. Taxonomy (GTDB): domain Bacteria; phylum Hydrogenedentota; class Hydrogenedentia; order Hydrogenedentales; family JAGMZX01; genus CAYMLC01. The sequence continues at coordinate 19,714 of CAYMLC010000010.1, read as the reverse complement.
CCCCGCGGCTGCTGTACCGGTTCGGCCTGCTTATCCTCGGGCTCAGCCTGGCCATGGCGGCGGGCGCGGTGCTGTTCTTTCTCAGCCGCCTCGTCACCGGCGAAGTGGTCACCGCGCACACCTGGCTCGGCGAATACACGCGCCGCGAATACTTTGGCATCCTGTTGCAGGCTACGCGGCCCTCGGGCCACGTCTTCTTCGAGGTGTCCTTCGTCGTCCTGGTCAGCCTCATTGCCTCGCGCGCGCTTACGCCGGCCTGGCGCACCGGCGCACTGGCCGCGTGTGGCCTGCTGCTGGCCGGCATCGCGCTGTCGTTCATGCGCACCGCCTACGCCGCTACGCTGGTCGGCGTCGCGGCCCTGGTCTGGCTCTCGCTCCCGCGCGAGGCGCGCAGCGCCTCGCTGGTGGCCGCCGTGGCCGCCGCGGTGGTGGGCGTCCTGCTGGCCGGCAGCGAGCTGCTCGCGTCGTTCACGCGCTTCGTGCCCGGGCTCGACGTGTCGCTGCAGGCGCGCGTCGCCGAGACGCAGGGCGCGCTCGCCGCCATTGCCGAGCGTCCCCTGTTCGGCCATGGGATGGGCAGTACCTTCGCCGCGTTCGACCTCGTCGCCGACACGGCGCGCTTCGCCTACGGCCAGGGTGAATTCCAGAGTACGCACAACTTCTGGCTCTACATCCTGTTCAAGGGCGGCGTCTTCGGATTGCTGCTCGTGCTCCTCGTCTTCGGCGCCATCCTGTGGCGCGGCCTCGATACCCTCGACCGCCTGCGCGACCCCATGGCCCGCGCCTTTCTGCGCGGCTGCCTGGCGGTCTTTATCGCGCAACTGGTGGCGTCGCTCGCCATGCCGCGCCTGCTCTATCCGCAGGGCCAGGTGCTGCTGGCGCTGCTGGTGGCGGCGGTCTTCGTCTTCGGCTATGCCGAACGCCACAGCAGGTCCCACGACAGATGACACAACGCACCGTGGCCGGGTTGCTGGGCCCGGGACTCGCCATACTCTGCCTGGCGACGCGCGCCCCCTGGATCGCGCAGGACCTCGAAGGACTCGTCGTCTCGGTCGTGCCCGACGACAGCTTCTACTACTTCGAGATTGCCCTGCAGTGGTGGGCCGGCAACGGCGTCACCTTCGATGGCAGCACGCCCGCCACCGGCTTCCATCCGCTGTGGTGGGTGCTGGTGCTGCCGCTGTTTGCCGGGGCTGCGCCGGGCGCCGTCTTGCCGGTTCAGGCTGTGCTGGCACTCGGCGCGCTGCTGGCCGCACTCACGGGGGGGCTGCTCTATGCCTTCTCCCGGACGCTCGGCCTGCGAAGCTGGCCCAGCGTGCTGCTGGCCGTGGCACTCTGTCTGCACCCCTGGTACTTCCGCCACAGCCTCTCCGGGCTCGAGACCATGCTCACCTGTGCGCTCGTCGCCGGCTGCTGCCTCGCGCTCACGCACTACCTCGCCACGCCCAACCTGCGCGCCGCCACGCTCACGGCCGCGCTCTTCGCGCTCACCATTCTCGCGCGCAGCGATGCCGCCGTCGTGCTGCTGCCGGCCGGCGCGTGCGCCCTCGCCCTGCGCCGCCCCTGGCATCGCGAGGTCCTGGTGCTGGCGGGCCTGCCTGCCGCCACCATCGCCTTCGGGCTCGTGCTCACCTGGTGGAGCACCGGCTCACCCTGGCAGAGCAGCGCCGCCGCAGTGCCCTGGGTCGCGCGGCAGAACTGGTTGGCCGCCCATCCCGATGCCGGCGCCCTGGCCTTTGCCGTGGTCGGCATCAAGACCGCCATTGGCGGCGTGCTGCGCGTGCTGGGCTGGCTGGGGCCCGCCACCCTCGCGCTGGGTTTCGGCGGTCTCGCCCTGAGCGGTTATGCCCTCCTGCGCCACCGCGCCCACACCACCCCCACACAGCGCGCCGCCGCCGCGGCATTGCTTGCCCTGTGCGTGGGGCTTGCGCTGCTGCACGGCGTTCACGGCTACTTCCGCTGGATAATTCGCGATTACTACTTCGCGCCGTGGCTGGTGCTCGTGCTGGGCTGGGGCGCGCTCGGACTCGTGCTGGCGCCCGGTGTCGTCCGCCGCTTCACACCGCGCAGCGCGACTGTCGCCGCCCTGTTGCTCTTGGGGTTCGTCGCCGCTGAGGCGGTCTGGCGTGCGCCCGCACTGCACCACCAATACGCCTGGCAGTCCGAGATGCTGGCCGTCGGCCGGGCCGCGCACAACCACCTGGCCCCCGGCGAGGCGCTCGGCTCGTTCAACAGCGCCATCATCGCATACGTGAATGCGAACCCGGTGGTCAATCTCGACGGGGTTGTAAACGAGGCGGCGGCCCGGGCCATCCGCGCGCGCGCACTGGCCGCCTACCTCGATGAACGCAGCATCCGCCTGCTGGCCGACAGCCCGGTCATGTGGTCCGATTCACGGGACTACTTCGCCACGCTCGGGCCCTATTTCTATCCCGAGGCGCAGCTGCCCACGTTGCGGGTGGTCGAGACCATCGACCACCCGGGCGTCGGGTTCCCCGCTTCCGACTATGTTCAAGTCATTGCACGTCGGCCACCACCGGCAAGCCAATAGCTGCAGGACACTCGGTTCCTTCGAACCCGTCCTGCCCCCCGTCAAAGCATAAAAAAGGCGGCGTCCTCTCCCATCACAAAGAGGACGCCGCGGAAAGCCCGCCACTTGGAGGCATGCGGGCAGGAGCACCTCACCGGGTTATCCCCATCCAAAAGGCCTATTGACCGGAACCCGGCTGCGCTGGGCAAGCGCTGCACAAGGGTGTGCAACCCTTGGGCCAATTCGACGGCGCCGCATGCCTTAATCGTTAAGTGAATATTTCAGAATGCTTTAAGTGCGCAACTTTGGGGTGGATGCAGGAAGCGTGCGCGTTCGAATTCCGAAAATCGAACACGCTATCTGTCCTGTTTTCGGAATGCGCTATTCGCGCGCGGCCACCTGCATGGGCAGGCCGCCCTTGGGGCGCAGCGTGATGCGCGGGTCAATGGCCACCTCGTGGTCTGGCACCGGCCGCAACCGCCAGCGCTGCGCCACCGTGGCCAGCACGAACACCCCTTCCATCCAGGCGAAGTGCTCGCCGATACACTTGCGGATGCCCGCGCCAAAGGGCACGTAGGCATACTTCGGCCGCTCCTTCGCTGCCTCGGGCAGGTGCCGGTCGGGGTCGAAGCGTTCGGGGTCGGGCCACCAGCGTGCGTCGCGGTGGGTGGCGAAGGGGCTGACCAGCAACTCCGACCCGCGCGGTATCTGGTAGCCGGCCACGTGCGTATCGCGCATCGCCAGGCGCCCGAACAGATAGGCCGCCGGGTACAGGCGCAGCGTTTCCGCGAAGACGCGGCGCGTGTATTCGAGCTGCGGATAGTCTTCCATCGTCGGCGCGCGCCCGCCCAGCACACGGTCCACTTCCTCGTGCATGCGCGCTTCGGCCTCGGGGTTCTGGCCCAGCAGATGCCACGCCCACGCCAGGGTATTCGCCGTCGTCTCGTGACCGGCCAGGAAAAGGGTCAACACCTCATCGCGCACCTGGCGTGCCGTCATGGCGCCGCCGTCGTCCTGGTCGCGCGCAGCCAGCAACATGTCGATGATGTCGCCATCGCGCTCGGGCCGCTGGTCGGCGCGATGCTCCTCGATCATCCGCAGCACCGTCGCATCGAGGTCGGCCATCGCGCGGTAGAAGCGGCGCACCGGTTTCAGCGGCAGGCGCATCAGGATGAAAAACAGCGGGTGCAGCATCCACGCGTCCATCGGCATGATGTCTTCGATGGCATCGGCCACCCGCTTGGCGTCGCCCTGCGTATCGCTGTTGAAGAGCGTCTTGCCCACCACGCCCAGGGCCACCCGCATCATGGCCCGCATCACGTCGATGCGCGCCCCGTCTTCCCAGCTGGCGGCCTCTTGCGTGCCGAAGTGCACCATCGCTTCGGCGTAATCGGCCACCTGCTTGCGGTGAAAGGCCGGCTGCATCATGCGGCGCTGGCGCAGGTGAAAGTCGCCCTCGCTCACCAGCAGGCCGTTGCCCAGAATCGGTTTCAGGAATAACTGGTGCCCGCTGTCCTTGCGCATGTCGCGGTGGCGCGAGACCAGCAGCTCCTGGATCGCGTCCGGGTGTTTGAGCAGATAAAGATTCTTCACCGTCACCCGGAACATCACGGTGTCGCCGTATTGCTCGAAGGCCTCCATGATGGGCGAGATACGGTCGTAGCGCAGCTTGAGCAAGGGGCGCAGCGCCCGCAGCAGGCGCGGGCCGGGCGGCTCTTCGCCGGTACGAAAGCGCAGTCGCGGCAGGGGATAGCGCGTGTGCGGCGCGGCGCGTTCGGTCATGGGGGCGGCACTCCGGTGGGTGGGTCGTCGTGTTCAGACGTTTGCGAAGAACGTGAATGGGCGGCCGCTGATTCCGCACCCCCCTACCAATAGGTGTAGAAGTACGCCTCGGTGGCCCAGGCCTGCGCCGCCAGCAGCGCCGCCATGGCCAGAAAGGGCGCCCAGTCGCGGTGGGCCGCGACCGCCTGCTGCAAGCGGTCGGCCGCCGGCCCCACAATGAACGGATAGATATAGTAGGCCGAGCGCTCGGCCTCGCCGCGGCCCAGGTACGTGAGGTTGATGACCAGCAGGGTGCCCACCGCACACCAGACCCAGGCCATGGTAGCGGTGCGCGGGCGTATCACCCGCAAAATGAACAGCAGCGAAACCGGTATACCGGCGAACCAGAACCAGGCGAGGGGGTTGAGCACGCGATAGACCCCGCCCGGATAGCGCGGGGTGGAGACATCGAGCCCGCGCTGGTCTTCCGTAAATTGCGCATACGCCAGCTGGAACGTGCCCACCAGGTCGAAGCCCGACCACAGCCAGACCAGCCCCTGCAGCGCCAGCGCCCCGCCCGCCATCAGCAGCGCGGTCCGTGTGATGAGGCCGAAACGCCGCCAGTAAAACGCCTGCCACAGTCCGACAAAGCCGAACCACGCGCCCGTGGTCAAGAGCGTGAACTTCAAGAGCGCCAGCCCGCCGTAGGCCGCGCCCGCCGCCACCGCCGTATCCAGGCGGCGATCATTGAGCGCGCGCCCGAACAGCCACAGGGCCAGCAGCATGAAGGGCGGGAACAGGGTTTCGGCGCTGGTGGCGGAGAACAGCACCACGGCCGGGGTCAGGCTGTAGAGTGCGCACGCGGTGAGTGCGGTGCGCGGGCCCGCCCAGTCGCGCACCCAGCCATAGAGTGGCACCAGGGCCAGCGACGCAAAGCACACGCTGGCCAGCGACAGGGCCAGCGGCGCCACGCCCACCACGAACGAGAACAACCACAACAAGGCCACCGGCCCCGGCGGCTGGGCCTTCGCATGCAGCGACAGGAAGGGGTGCAGTTCCGTGTAGCGGCTGAAGAATTCGCGGATGGTGGGGGTCTTGCCAATGTCGCCCACGTATTCATAGGCCTGCCGGCTGTAGGCGTCGATCACGCCGTCCGGCCAGCCGCGCAACGCCGCCACGGCACAGGCAAACAGCACGTAGAAGACCATCAGCCCCAGCAGGGTGCGCACCACATGCGGGCGCGTGGGCGCAGTGTCGGTCGGCCGCTGGGTGCCGTGCCACAGATAGAGACCTACGGCGGCCACCAGCGCCACCCGCACATGAGGCCACAGCTGCCCCAGCGTGTGCCCCGGGCCGGTCTGCCAGGCCTGCGCCAGCACCACGCCCAGCGCCCCCGCGAGCAACAGGCGCGCCAGCCAGATGCGCCAGAACCCCCGCACCGGCAGCAGCCGGGCGCGTGCCCCCACTGCACCCAGCACCAGCGCTGCCGTAAGCGGCACGGTCACGCCTTCGAATACCGGGGCCCAGAGCGCGTAGAATGGCGTTGCATGGCCCCAGATACCCTCGACGCCGACCGCCCACAGCGCGGCCATACCCACCACAAACAATAGCGTGGTGCGCAGGGCAAGATGGGTCCAGCGCCGGGCCAGCCGCAGGCCGCCCGCGTCACGGCTCGGGGGGTGCATGCGCGCATTGTACGCACGCGGGCGCGGCCCGGCCAGCGAGGCGATGAAACGCCGCCGCGCGCCCGGGGATAGCATGCTCGAGCAACCCGGGCGCGACGCCCGCCATCGGACCAGACACCGGAAGAGACAGCGGAAGACACAGTGCCCAGCCTTTACGAAGAATACCTCGAATCGCAGCGCGGCAGCAGTTGGCTCGGCCGCTTCATTGTCGTGTCGATTGCCTTGCACGTGCTCGTCATTGCCGGCTTTCTGGTCTGGCGCTGGCAACAGCCCGAGCCCATCGAGATCGGCGAGGCGGCCTATGAAGTGCAGCTGCTTGGCGACCAGCCCGAAGCGATGACCCCGCCGTCGGAACAGCCCCCCGAACCCGAACCGGAACCCGAACCGGAACCGGAGCCGGAACCCATACCGGAACCCGAGCCGGAGCCCGAACCTGTACCGGAACCGCAGCCTGAACCGATTCCCGAACCGATTCCCGAACCGGAGCCTGAGCCGGAGCCAATGCCCGAGCCGGAACCGGAACCCGAACCGGAACCGGAACCCGAACCGGAACCGATACCCGAGCCGGAGCCCGAGCCGACACCCCCGCCGTCTCCTCCTCCGTCGCCGCCACCACCACCGCCGCCGGAGCCCGAACCGGAGCCGGAGCCTCAGCCGCAGCCCGAGCCCACGCCGCCCCCCGCGCCGGCGCCTGCCGCGCCGCGTACCGCGTCGCTCAGTTCCGCCGTCGACAATCCCTTGCTCGCCGGTTGGGCGCGACAGCTGCAGCGCATGGTGCAGCGTCGCTGGCAGATTCCGGCTGGCATCCGCATCAGCGATGAGAACACCGCCAACGTCGCCTTCTGGGTGGACTCGTCGGGCAATCTGCTGGGTGCGCCACAGGTTACTCAGGGTGCCAGCGACCCCGCCCTGGGCGCTTCGGGCGTGGCCGCCGTGCGCAGTGCCGGCACCTTTCCGCCGTTTCCCGACAACGTGAACCTGACCGAGGTGCGCGTGGTATTCTCCTTCACTGTCACCCCGTGAGCGCCCTGTGCCTGCACGCGAAAGGAAAACCGTGTTGATCCGTTGCCTATGCTGCGCGAGCGTGCTGGTCGTCGCCGCGCTCTCCACTGCCGCCCAGGAAGTTCAGATTGGCATTACCGGCGAACTCGACACCCGTGTGCCCATCGCCGTGCCGCCCTTTGTCGCGCCGCCCGAATTGGGCGAGATTGCCAGCGAGATGGCCGCGGTCATCAGCTACGACCTCGCCTTTACCGGCCTCTTCAAGATTCTGCCGCCCGCCGATTATCCGCCGAACTTCGCAGCGCTCGAAGAAGACGTGACGCAACTCAACCTCGATATCTGGCGCCAGACCGAGGCAGAGTACCTGGTGTACGGCAAGATCACCGCCGAGGGCGATGCGCTGGTCACCCAGTTGCGCCTGTTCGATTTGCTGGCCCGCAACCAGGTGACCGGCCAGGAACTGCGTGCCGAGCGCAACCTGGCGCGCCTGATCGCCCACCGCTTCAGCGAAGAGGTGGTGCGCTATCTCGAGGGGACCGCCGGCATCGCCACCTCCGAGATAGTCTTCAGTGGCGGCGCCACGGGCCGCAAAGAGATTTACGTCGCCGACTACGACGGCGCGAATCTGCGCCAGGTGACCGAGCACAACAGCATCAGCATCATGCCCGAGATGTCGCCCGACGGAAACCGGATTGCCTACCTCTCGTATAAGGACCGCTACGGCTACCTCTACGTGTTCGACCGGCGCACCGGCCAGTCGCGCCTCTTCTCGCGCGAGGTCGGCCTCAACGCCGCACCCGCCTGGTCGCCCGACGGTGAACGCATCGCGCATGTCCTGAGTAAGGACGGCAACACCGAGATCTATGTGCGCGGCGCCGACGGCGGCAATCTGACCCGGCTGACCAACAACCGCTTTGGCGACACGTCGCCCGTCTTCAGTCCCGACGGTTCGCGCATCGCCTTTGTCAGCGACCGGCTGGGCGGGGCGCAGGTCTTCGCGATGAACGCCGACGGCTCCGGACAAGAGCGCCTGTCGAAACAGGGCGGCAGTTCTTACGATCCCGCCTGGTCGCCCGATGGCCGCTACATCGCCTACGTCGTCGAGCAGCGCGGCCAGGGCCTCGAAATCTGGATGATGAACGCCGACGGCACCAACGCCCGCCGCCTCACCGATTCGCAGGGCACGAACGAGGCGCCCAGCTGGTCGGCCGACAGCCGCCACGTGGTCTTCAGCAGCACGCGCGCCGGCGGCAACCGGCTCTACACCGTGACCATCGAAACGGGGGAGACGCGCCCCGTGCCCAATATCAACATCGGTGCGCAGGGGCCCTCGTGGGGGCCACGCCGCAACTAGCGGAACCATGGGCGCCGGCGAGAAAACGATCGTCACCAACCGGCCCGCACGCCGGGACTACCAGGTGCTCGATACGGTCGAGGCGGGCATCGCGCTGCAGGGGACCGAGGTGAAGACCCTGCGCACGACGGCCAGCGTGCAGTTCAAGGACAGCTACGCCGACATCATTGCCGGCGAGATGTATCTGGTCGGCGTGCATATTTCGCCCTACGAACAGGGCAACATCAACAACCACAAGCCCGAGCGCAAGCGCAAGCTGCTGCTGCACAAGCAGCAGATTCTCAAGCTGGGGCAGCGCGCGGCAGAGAAGGGGCTGACCCTGGTGCCGTTGCGGTTGTACTTCAAGCACGGGCGCGTGAAGGTGGAGGTGGGGGTGTGCCGCGGCAAGAAGACCTTCGAGAAGCGCGACACCATCAAGGAACGCGAGAGCAAGCGCGAAATCGAGCGCGCCATGAAGACCGCGCGGGGCGCGCGCAAATGAGCAAGCGCCGCCCCCTCGAAATCGTGCGGCCCTTCACCGTGCAGACCTACGACATCGACTATGCGCGCCACGTCAACAACCAGGTCTACATCCGCTGGCTCGAAGACCTGCGCATGGCCTTCCTCGATACCTACTGCCCGCTGCGCGAACTCGAAGCGCTGGGCACCGTGCCCGTGCTCTTTACCACGCACGTCGAATACCGCCGCCCCGTGGTCATCTTCGAACCGGTGCACGGGCACATGTGGCTCGAAGAACTCGGCCGCACCGCCTACACCTTGGGCGCCGAGTTCGTGGTGGAAGGCGAGGCGCGCTGTATCGCGCGCCAGCGCGGCATGCTGATCAAGCTCGAGACCAGCCGCCCCGCCCGCTGGCCCAGGCACCTGGTCGACGACTATCACCGCGACCACGGGCAGGAGACGCCCGGCGCATGAGCGATACCGCACAAGTTATCCGTGGCGAGGAAGCCATCGGCGAACGGCTCTTCGCCGCCGTGCCCAAAGACAGCCCGCTGCTCTTGCCGCCGCCGCTGTTCACCTTCCTCGGCATGCAGCTCAGCGAACTCGAGCCCGGTGTGCGCCTCACCTGCACCCTCGCTGCGCGCCGCGAATTCTGCAACCCCGCCGCCGTGGTACAGGGGGGCATCATCGCCAGCGCGATCGACGGCGTCATCGGCGCGTTCGCCTATCTCGAAATGGGCCAGCCCGTAACCACCACCACGCTGAACATCAATTACCTGCGCCCGCTCTACGGCGACGGCAGCGAATGGACCGTCGAGGCGCGCGTGCGGGCGCGCACACGCCTGCAGTGCTTTCTCGATGGCGCCGCCTACAACGCCCAAGGCAAGCCGGTCGCCCTGCTGACCACCACCATGCGGGCGATGGTCTGACGCCATGCCCGAACTCAACAGCAGCCAGCGCCGCCACCTGATGCGCATCGCCCACCACCTCGACCCGCAGGTCATCGTCGGCAAGCAGGGCGTGACCGACACGCTCGTGCGTTCCGTGGCCGAATCGCTCGAGGCGCACGAACTCATCAAGCTCAAGTTCAACGAGTTCAAGGACGACAAGCAGCCGCACGTGGACGCTATCGTCCGGCGCACGGGTGCCCAGCACGTCGCCACGCGCGGTCACGTGGTCACCCTCTACCGTCAGCACCCCGAGCCGCAGCGCCGCAAAATCGAACTGCCCTAGCCGCGCGCGCTATCCTTTGCGGTTCTGGCCTGCTCAACGCGAAGGAAGTCCCCCCGATGACCGCGACCAACGAAGTTATCCTGTCCGGCATCCGCCCCACCGGCCGCCTGCACTACGGCAACTACTTCGGCGCGCTGCGCCACTTCATCCGCCTGCAGGAAGCAGGCAAGACCTGCTTCTACTTCGTGGCCGACTACCACGCGCTGACCACCATTACCGGGCGGCGCGATATCCGCGAGCAGACCATCGAGATGCTGCGCACCTACATCGCGTGCGGACTCGACCCGCGCCGCTCCATCATCTACCGCCAGAGCGACCTGCCCAGCACGGCCGAGCTGGCGCTGCTGCTCGGCATGATCACGAACATCGGCTTCCTCGAACGCGGCACCACCTACAAGGACAAGCTGGCCAAGCTGCACGAAGACCCCCGCAGCGAGGGCAATCCGCTCAGTTTCGGCCTCATGGGCTATCCCGTGCTCATGGCGGCCGATATCCTCATCGTGCGCAGCGATGTGGTGCCCGTCGGCGACGACCAGCGCCAGCACGTCGAGATGGCTATCGATATTGCCGAGCGCTTCAATGCGCGCTTCGGCGAGACCCTCAAGGTGCCGCGCCCCGTCGCCCGCGATGCCCTGCGTCTGCCCGGCCTCGACGGCGCCGCCAAGATGGGCAAGAGCGACCAGAACACGCTTGACCTGCTGGATGACGAAAAGACCGTGCTCAAGAAGCTCAAGAGCGTGCCCACCACCACCGACCCGGCCCCGCTGGATACCGGCAGCAACGACCCAGACGTCGTGATTCCGCGGATGCCCACCGGCGTGGGCGTGCTCTACCGGCTACTCAGCCTGGTCGCGCCCGAAGATGTCTACCTGGATTTCCTTCAGCAATACCGCGCCGGCGGCAAGTTCTACGGCACGCTCAAGAAAACCCTCGCCGAACACGTCTCCGCCTTCAACGCCCCGATTATCGAGGCCTATCACGCGCCCGACAATACCCCGGAAACGGTCGAGGCCTTTCTGCGCGACAACGCCGCCCGCGTGACCCCCACCGCGCTCGAGACCGTCGAAGCCTGCCGCGAAGCCATGGGCATCGGCCGCAGTCTGTACCGCGCCTAGCAGCGCCCCCCCCACTTCTGTCCAACCTCCGGCCCCAGAGTGTGCCCTGGACGTTTTACTGGCACTGTCAATCTAAATTTATTGATTCTGTTAAGACTATTGCCGGATTCGCAGTTTCTGCCCTATATTTTATCTGTGCAATGTGGGTGGCCGTGATGTACCGAAAGGCCCCAGAAACGATGACTGGAGCAAATGTATGTTTAAGCTCGGACTGCGCAGCCGCCTCCTGGCGACCGGTGTCGCACTTAGTGCCATACCCTTGTTCGTCGTAGGCGGTATTGTCTACGCCCAGAACCGGACCATGGCCAGCACGGCGCAAGAAGAAACCTTGCACCTTGCCCGGCAAAACCTCGACGCCATTGCCCAGGGCGTATACCGCGTGTGCGAGACGCAGCAGGCGGTACTGGACCAAATGCTGGCGTCGAACCTGCGCGTCGCCCAGGACGAGCTCGCCACGGCGGGCGGGCTGCAGGTAGACGGCGAAAGCACGTGGCAGTGGACCGCGACCAATCAGTACTCCGGTGAAGAGACACGCGTTACGCTGCCGCGGCTCATGGTGGGCGCCGAGCCCATTGCGCAGGCCGAGGACGCAGCAACGCATGCCGGCCTGGTCGACGAAGTGCGGCAGCAGGTCGGGGGAACCTGCACCATCTTTCAGCGCATGAACGAGCAGGGCGACATGCTGCGGGTCAGTACCAATGTCCTGGCCACGGATGGCCGTCGTGCCATTGGCACCTACCTTCCGGCGCGCGATGAAGGGGGGGCACCCCACCCCGTGGTGTCGAGCGTGTTGGCGGGTGAGACCTTTATCGGCCGCGCCTTTGTGGTGGACCGCTGGTACCTGACGGCCTATGCGCCGCTGCGCGATGGGGCGGGCCGCGTCGCGGGCATGCTCTACGCCGGGGTGCCCATCGAATCGCTGGCCGGCCTGCACGAGACCATTCAGTCGATTCAGGTGGGCGAGACCGGCTACGTGTTCGTGCTCAACGCCAAGGGCAGCACGCGTGGCAATTACGTGATTTCGCAGAACGGCGAGCGCGATGGGGAGAACCTGCTCGAAGCGCGCGATGCCGACGGCGACCTCTTCATCCAGGATCTGCTGGCCCAGGCCACCGCGCTGGCCCCGGGCGAAATCGGCGAGATTCGTTACTCCTGGCGCAACGAGGGCTACAGCGAGGCGCGTGACAAGGTCACGCACTTCATGTATTACGAACCCTGGGACTGGGTCATCGGGGCCGGTTCCTACATCGACGAGTTTCAGGCGGGCGCCATGCGTGTAGAGGAACAAGGCCAGACGAGCATGGCCCTCACGCTGGGGGTCACCGTCATTGCACTCGTCGTAGCGGCACTGGTCTGGCTCGTTACTTCGGGGCGCATCGCGGCGCCCATATCGCGTGCCGTCACCCAGCTGCGCGCGGCATCGCAACAGGTGGCCGCCGCCGCTTCGACCGTCGCCTCTGCGGGCCAGCACCTGTCCGAGTCGTCGAGTGAACAGGCCGCGGCGGTGGAAGAGACCTCGGCATCGGTCGAGGAATTGAGCGCGAGCACGCGCCAGACGGCCGGCAACGCCAGCGAAGCCAGCGGCATGGCCCGCGATTCGCGCACCTCGGCCGAAGGCGGCAAGGACGCCATGGGCCGCATGACCCAGGCCATTGTCGAAATCCGGCAGTCTTCCGACGAGACCGCGCAAGTGATCAAGACGATCGACGAGATCGCCTTCCAGACCAATCTGCTGGCGCTGAACGCCGCCGTGGAAGCGGCGCGCGCGGGCGATGCGGGCAAGGGCTTTGCCGTGGTCGCCGAGGAAGTGCGCGCCCTGGCCACGCGCAGCGCCGAGGCCGCCCACACCACCAGCGAGCTGATCGCCCAGGCGCAACACAATGCCCACCGCGGGACCGATGTGGCCACCGAAGTCGAGCAGGTCTTTCAGCAGATCGCCGAGCAGGTTGCCGGTGTTTCGCAACTGATGCAGGAAGTCGACGCCGCCACACGCGAACAATCGGAAGGCCTGGGCCAGGTCTCGAACTCGATCAATGCCATCGAGCAGAGCGTGCAATCCAACGCGGCCACCGCCGAAGAGACGGCCTCGTCCAGCCAGGAACTGAGCGCCCAGGTCTCCGAGATGGAGGCCGCCATCCAGGCGCTCAGTCAAGTGGTGGGTGGTGGCGCTGCGCAGGACACCGCGGCTGGCTACGTGCCGGCCGCCTCGCAGCACGCCCCGCGCCGCAACGGCAGCCCCGCGCAGCAGCTGGATGCGCATCGTGCGCCGCGCAGCCTGGCCGCTGAGCCCGCACCGGCGCTTGCGGGTGCGTCGAGCATCGAGGACGCTTCGTCAACAGGCTTCTAGCATTTTTCACCATGAAGCTGCTATGCTCTACTAAGATGGTGTAGTTTCTCCCAAGACGTGGCCGGCCTGGCAGGGGCCGGCCGCAGGTGGCTTCATGGCGCACGAGTCGGGACAACAGCCCGAAGAAGCGGCCGGCCAGGTGGTCTCCGCACAAGCCGGTACGCAGCCGCCGCCATCGGCGGAACAGGAAGCGGCCGCCCCGCCGGACAGCGATGCCGGCGAGCAAGAGGCGACGGCGACGCCGCCGCAGCAGCCGCTGTGTGTGTTGAGCGACGACCGGATGACGCTTAACCTGCGCGGGCCGGTGTCCACCGATCCGCTGGCGCCGCTCCTCGCGCGCGTCGATACCGAGCTGGCGGCGATGAATGCCTCGCAGCACCGGCGCCAGACCGTACGCGAGCGGCTGACCGAACTGTCCGCGCGGCTTCCCGTCCTGGAAGATATGGTGCTCTTGAAGGGCACTGCCCCGGAACCGCCGATAGACGGGCGCATTGAATGGCTGGGCAACTTCTTTGCGCGCGGCTTTGTCGAGGACAAGGAGAAGGGCACGGTCGACTATCGGCGCAAGGCGGCGGAATCCTCCGTAAACGAGGGCCAGCGCCTGGCGCGGCTCATCCCGCCAAAGCCCGGTGTCGACGGCCTCGACGCGATTGGGCGGGTGATCGCTGCGGCCAAACCCCAGGCGGCACGTGTGCGGGTCGGCCGCAATATCGCCTTCGACGATGCCGAGCAGACCTATTACGCCACGGCCAGCGGCCGCGTGCGCATTCAGAATGGGCACCTGCAGGTCGACGACGTGTACACGGTCGAGGGTAGCGTCGGGTTGGAGACCGGCCATGTGGACCATCCGGGCACGCTGGTCGTACAGAAAAACATCGACGCGGGCAGCGAAGTTTCGGCGCGCGGCGATGTTTTCGTGCAGGGCTACATCGAGAACGCGGTCGTCGAAGCGGGCGGCAGCATCACGGTGCGCGGCGGCATCTCCGGCCAAAGCAATTGCATCCTGCGCGCCGGCGGCGGCATCGCGGCAAAGTTCGTGCAGAATGCCGGCCTCTTCGCGGATGGCGACATTATCATCGAGCGCGAAATCGACAACGCCGACATCAATTCGCGCGGCACCGTATTCGTCAGTCAGGGGCGCATCGCGGGTGGCCAGGTGACCGCGCTGGGCGGAGTAGAAGCCAAGCACCTGGGCACCACGCTTGGCGCACAGACCTTCATCGAAGCCGGTGCGGATTACGCGCTCGACGAGCGGCTGGCCGCAATCGAGCACCGCCTCGAATCGCTGCGCGAGTTGCTCAAGCGCACGCGCGGCCAGGCCGAGCCGGTGCTGGCGCGCCATCCGCGCCTCGAAGCGTTGCCCGAGAATGCACGCCAGGCGATGCAACTGCTCATCAAGCGCATCGAGGAAACCGAAGAACTGGTCAGCCAGATCGAGGCGCAACGCGAAGAATTGATTGCCGACAGTGCCGCGCGCCGCCGGCCCTGCGCCCTGGCTACCGATGCGGTGTTTCCCGAGGTGAGTTTTCGCATCGCCGACGAACAGTTCCGGGTGCGCGAGCGGGTGCGCGGACCGCTGGCCATCATCAACCGCAACCACAAGATTCGCCTGATGAGCGTGACGGCGCCCACGCTCAAAAAAGCGTGGGACCTGCTCACCCGCAAGAAGGACGAGGAAGCGGCCCAGGGCGACGGCGGCGAGGCGGACGATGTCGCGGAAAGCGGCGAGTCGGCGCCCGGCGCTGCCGAGAGCGCGGCCCCACCCACGACGCCCGAAGCGGAGGCCAGCTAGGCCCGCGCCCGCCCGGCTTGTTCAGGCCGCCGTGCGCACGCCAGAATGCGCGCCGGGCAAGGGAGGGTTGAGCCGTG
This sequence comes from uncultured Nitrospirales bacterium, assembly GCA_964390765.1. Taxonomy (GTDB): domain Bacteria; phylum Hydrogenedentota; class Hydrogenedentia; order Hydrogenedentales; family JAGMZX01; genus CAYMLC01. The sequence goes on along the minus strand of CAYMLC010000010.1, from coordinate 4,380 downwards.
GAAGAACGCCGCAAGCTGGTGCGCCGCGCCGCCGACCGCATGCTGCTCGAGCGTGTGGCGCGTGCCGCAGCGCAGGGCGCGCGCGAGGCGGACGCCGCCGAAGCCGAACAGCGCCGCCAGTTTCGCCGCCGCGCCATCCGCCACCATTGCAAGCTGCACCTTGCCCTGCGCGTGACGCACAGCGCGGGCGGCGACGCCCATTGGAATGTGGACCTGTTTCCGATCAAGGGCCGCCTGCTCGACCTCAGCGGCACCGGCGCCCAACTCTTTACCAGCAATGTGCTCGAAATTGGCCAGGGCGTGAGCATGGTCATCGAGTTGCCCAAGTACCGTCCGCTTCAGGTATCGGCGAATGTGGTGTGGTGCAAGACGGTGGCCGAGAAGGGGGGCCACGCCAGCGGCGTGCGCTTTCACCAGATGCCACCGCCGGCGCGCGCCCAGGTCACCGCATTCATCGAACACCTGGATCGCACCATGGGCCTTTAGCCCGCCGGCGGCCGGCGTGCTCATAAGGAGTCTGCGCAGATGAAGAACATCTTTCTCGTGACCATGTGGTCGGGCGGCCGGCCCGCCAAGAAGTGGCAGACCTACGAACGGCCGGAGGCCCTGCAGAACGGCACCGGCGTGCGCTTCAAGAGCGCCGATACCAAACTGATGGTCGAGGTCATCGGTTCGATATCGGTCGAGGAATTCGAGTCGGGCAAGGAAGAGCTCGAGGCGGCACTGGAGCAGGACCGCGCCGCACGCGAACAGGGCGAGGGCGATCCGCGCAACCCCTTCCTGTAGGGGGCGCGCGCAGCAGGGCGGCACCATGGAAACCGGCTACATCCTGGCCTTCGACCAGGGCACCACCAGCTCGCGCAGCATCCTCTACGATGCCGAGGGCCGCGCCGTGGCCTCGGCACAGCGCGAATTCCCACAGATTTATCCGCGCGCCGGCTGGGTCGAGCACGACCCCGAAGACATCTGGCAATCGCAATTGGCGACCGCGCGCTACGTGCTGCGCGACAGCGGCGTGGCGCCGCAGCAGATTGCGGGCATCGGCATCACCAATCAGCGCGAGACGACGGTGGTATGGGACCGGCGCACCGGCGAGCCCATTCACAACGCCATTGTCTGGCAATGCCGCCGCACCACCGAACAGTGCGAGGCGCTGCGGGCGGCCGGCCACGCCGACACCATTCGCGCCCGCACCGGCCTCGTGATCGATGCCTACTTCTCGGGCACCAAGGCCGCCTGGATTCTGGATGCGGTGCCCGGCGCCCGCGCGCGCGCGGCCCGCGGCGAGTTGTGCTTCGGCACCATCGACAGTTGGTTGCTGTGGCGGATGACGGGCCAGCACGCCACGGACTACACCAATGCCTCGCGCACGATGTTGTTCGACCTGCACCGGCTGGACTGGGACCACGAACTCTGCGACTGGATCGGCGTGCCGCCGGAAATGCTGCTGGAAGCCAAGCCCACCAGCCACCTCTACGGCACCACCACCCAGTTCGGCGGCGAGATTCCCGTGGCCGCCATGGTGGGCGACCAGCAGGGAGCACTCTTCGGGCAGACCGCCTTTGACCGCTGCGCCTGCAAGAACACGTATGGCACCGGCTGCTTCCTGCTCATGAATACCGGCGATGCGCCCGTGCCCTCGGACAAGGGCTTGCTGACCACCATCGCCTGGGGCCTGGCCGATGGCACGGTCGAGTATGCGCTCGAAGGCAGTGTCTTTGTGGGTGGCGCCGTGGTGCAGTGGTTGCGCGATGAAATGCACCTCATCGATACCGCCGCCGACAGCGAGGGTGTGGCGGCGCGCGTGCCCGACAGCAATGGCGTCTATGTGGTGCCGGCCTTCACCGGCCTCGGCGCCCCGCATTGGGACATGCGCGCGCGCGGCCTCATCTGCGGGCTCACACGCGGGGCGGGCCGGGCCCACCTCGTGCGCGCCGCGCTCGAGTCCATCGCCTATCAGTCGGCCGATGTGGTGCGCACCATGGAAGCGGAGATGGGCGCGGCCATTCCGTCGTTGCGCGTGGACGGGGGCGCGGCGGCCAACAACCTGCTGATGCAGCATCAGGCCGATGTGCTGGGTGTGCCGGTCATACGCGGGCAGAACCTGGAGTCGACAGCGCAGGGGGCGGCCTATCTGGCGGGGCTGGCGGTGGGGATGTGGGGCAGCCGCGACGAACTGCGCAAGCTGCGATCTGGCGAGCAAGTCTTTGAGCCACAATGGGATAAGGCCAAACGCGACCAGGCCCTGCAGGGGTGGGCCGAAGCGGTGGGCCGTGCGCGCACCGATGGCTAAGGTGTTGGGCGGCACCACCTTGGTATGGGTTGCCTAACAGACAATCCTGTGTTATATTCTAAGAGGTCAGCGCCACATGTGGCGTTTCTCCTTCCGCGGAGGCCTGGTGCGCACGACGTGCCAGGTCTCTTTTTCTGTCTAGCCGGCGTCGCCCGGCTTGTCTTGCGCTGACAACCTCCCCTCGATAGCGCGTACGTTGGAAGCACCAGGTCCCTCGGCGTTCTGGATTTCCCGGAGACAGCGGTCCGCTTGGCTGTGACGAACTCAACCGGACCGAAGCTCAGGTGAACTGCGCGCGTTCGGCGTCCACCCACGCGAAGAGCGAATGGTCCAGTTGCTGCAGCAGCGCGTCGAGGCGCACCAGCGGCAGGCCCAGCACGTTGTAGTAACAGCCGGCAAAGCCCGCCACCAGCAAGCTGCCCGGCCCCTCGCAGGTATACGCGCCGGCCCGGTCGATGGGGCGCACGCTCTCGACGAATACCGCGATGTCCGATTCGCTCAACGGGCGGAAGGTCACCTCGGTGGTCTCGTGCCCGTGCGCCCGCTGGCCGGTGCGCGTGTCGCATACCGCCACCCCGGTCACCACGCGATGGGTGCGCCCGCTCAGGCGCCGCAACATGGCGCGCGCCTCGTCGAGGTCGTGCGGCTTACTCAACACCGTGTCTTCCAGATAGACCAGGGTATCCGCCGCAATCACCACGGCATCGGCCTGCGCGGCGGCTACGGCGTCGCGCTTGCGTACGGCGTTCGCCTCGACCAGCTCGGCCGGCGCCGCGCCGGCGTCCACCTCGTCCACGTGGCTGGTCTGCACGGTGAGTGCGACGCCCAGCGCTTCGAGCAGCACGCGCCGCCGGGGCGAGCCGCTGGCCAGCACGACCTGTGTCATGGCGTGGCGGGCGGCGCCAGTGGCGCCACGTCTACCTCGATGCGCGGCGCGGCGTCGCGTGGCAACAGCATGCCGCCGGGGCCCACCTCTTCGACGAAGCGGTTGTCTTCGACGATAGCCGTGCCCTCCGGCAGCACCAGCCGTGCCTCGCTGGGGTCGGGTGTCTCGTTCACCTCGAAGGTGTCGACATCGATGATCGTCTGCGTACGCTCATCGTTCTGGATGAGGATGCGATAGGGCAGGTAATCCGCTTCGCGCAGGTAGAGGCGCACCTCGCGGAACAGCGCCTCGGTATCGCCGGGCAGGGGTTGCAGGCGCACGCCGATGTCACCGCGCGCATCTTCTTCCACGCCGAACAGGGACAGGTCGTATTCTTCGCGCAGGCGGTCGACGTCGCGGTTGAAGCCGAGAAAGAACGCATCCGCCGCCGCGCCCGCTGCCAGGTTATAGATGGCCACCTGCCGAATCTCGGGCTCGTATTCGTACACGCGGTCGTCGTCGATCAGGGTCACGCGCGGGGGGTCCGCCGTGCGGTACAGGATGCGGCGCGGCGCCACGAAGAGTATCTCGCCCTCGGTGTACAGCACCTCATCCGGCAGGATGGTCTCCTGCTCGAAGCGTGCGGCCAGCGTCTCGATACCGGCGCGCTTTTCGGCGAAGCGTTCGAGGAAAGTGTCGAAATCGGGCGGCGCCGCCAACGCGGTCAGCCCCACCAGCAACCAGGTCATCGGCGCGCCTTACTACGTTTCATCTTCGGCTTCCGCCGGCGAGGTCAGGTCGCTGGATGCCGGCGGTTGCAGCGCGTCCAGCTCGGCCGTCTCCACGTCGTCCACGAACTGATAGCCGGTGTCGGCGGGCGCGGTGTCGCCCGGGGCCGATACGTAGTCCGCTTCCGCGTCTTCTTCGCTCACCGCGGACGCAGGCGTGCGGTCGGGCAGGGTGGCATCCTGCTTGGGGATGCGCGCAATCAGCCCGCGGTGCGTCTCCAGCAGCGCGTGCAAGTCTTCGCGCAGGCGGTTGCGCGCCGCGTCGAGTGCATTGACTTCCTGGCGCAGCGCCTCCGGCAGAATGCGTGCGTCGGCCTCGGCCTGGCGGCGTGTCGCGTTGGCCTCGGCCAGGATCGCCGCCGCCTCTTGCCGCGCCGAAGCCACGAGGTTCTCGCCGAACTTCTGCGAACTGGACAGGGCCCCGCGCAGCGCAC
>CAYMLC010000009.1:5645-23532 GCA_964390765.1 uncultured Nitrospirales bacterium | reverse complement strand
GACCGAAGACGGCGACGTATGGTGGGAAGGCATGACGGACGAACCGCCGTCCATGCTGACCGACTGGAAGGGCAACCCCTGGACGCCAGACAGCGAGACGCCGGCGGCCCACCCGAACGCGCGTTTCACGGCGCCAATCAGCAATTGCCCCAGTGTGGACTCTGAATTCGAGAATCCCGACGGGGTGCCCATCTGCGCCTTCATTTTCGGCGGGCGCCGCTCCGAGACGGTGCCGCTGGTGCTGCAGGCGTACAACTGGAACTACGGCGTGTACCTGGCCGCCACCATGGGGTCGGAAAAGACGGCGGCCGCCGCCGGCCGGCTCGGCCAGGTGCGGCGCGATCCCTTTGCGATGCTGCCCTTCTGCGGCTACCACATGGGCGACTACTGGGACCACTGGCTGACGCTCGGACACAACATTCCCAACCCGCCGCGCATCTTCACCGTGAACTGGTTCCGCAAGGGCGAAGACGGCAAGTTTGTCTGGCCGGGTTTCGGCGAGAACATGCGCGTGTTGAAGTGGATCCTGGACCGCGTGCACGTACGCGCGTACGGCGAAGAGAGCCCGCTCGGCTATACCCCCCACTACGAGGACATCGAGTGGAGCGGGCTGGAAGACTTCTCGCGCAAGGACTTCAATAAGGTCATGGCGCTGGACGAACACGACTGGGAGCAGGAGTTGCTCTTGCACGATGCGTTGTTCTCGCGGATGGGCAACCGCCTGCCACGGGAAATGGAACTCATGCGCGAGCTGATCTTGTGCACCCTGCGCCGTTCGCCGAAGGTGTGGATACCCGGCGTAGAGCACACCTAGGCCAAGCCACGTGAAGCCGGTGCCACCCCGGGCGCAGACCGGGTGAGCCGCTATATACTCGCCGCCTCCGCGTTACAATTGCGGGGGCGGCGTTTTGTATGTCTTCGAGGCCTTCCGCACCAAGGGAAGCAGGCTACGGCGCCCATCACCCGCGTAAAGCGTGCACGGGGCCGCGATACCTCACGCCCGTGCGCAAGGTGGCGCCGCCCTACTCCGCGCTGGCCAGGTTGGTCGGTGTGCCGTCTTCGGGGTTGGTGGTCAGCTGCACTTCGAGCGGTTCGCGCGTCTCGCGGTCGTAGACCCGTACCGCACCGGCCCAGGTGCCCGCCAGCACGCGGGGCTGCTGGTGGTCGAAGCACGCCGCATAGCCCCAGTCACCCAAGCCCTGAAAGACGCCGACTTCCTTCCCGTCGGCACCAAAGAGCTTGGCGGTGCCGTCGGTGCTGGTGGTCAGGAACTGCTCGTTGCCAAGGGTGTCGATGTGCAGCACTGGCGCGTTGTGCGCCCGCACCGTCTGCACCCGTTTGAACTCCCACGTATCCCACAGCTGCACGGTGCCATCGTGCCCGGCCGAGGCGAGAATGACCGAGTTCTCGCTGTAGGCGAGGTGATGAATGGCGCCGTCGTGCCCGCGCAACTCTTCCACGAAGCGGCCATTCGCCGCCTGCCAGAAATACATGTTGCCGGCGCGGTCGGCCGTGGTCAGCACTTCGCCGTCGGGCGTAAACTTCGCTGCCAGAATCCAGTCCGTGTGCTTGTCGAGTTTGTACAGGACCTCGCCCGTTTCCCACGCATACACGCGCACCACGCTGTTGGGGCCACCCAACGCGACCAGGCGGTGGTCGGGGCTGATGTCGCAGGCCAGCACCGTGTCGAACAACTGGCCGAAGGCTTGCAGTCGTTCACCCGTGCGCACTTCATAGGCCACCGCGGTACCGCTGTAGCCCTCTTCGCCCCCACCCACCAGCAGTACTTCGCCGTTCACACTGAAGGTCAGCGTGAAGACATCGCCTTCCGGGAAGGGCAGCGCGCCCAGCAGTTCCATCGTCTCGAGATGGTAGAGCAGCACCTGCTGGTGGCTGCCCACCGCGGCCAGGGGCGCCGTGGGGCTGGTGTCGATCGCACGCGCGGCCACGCCACGGGCCGGCAGGGCCTGGGCCGCTGCGAGGGTCACCTCGGGCAGCGGCGGCGTGTCGGCAAAGGTGGCGGCCACGAAGGTCTCTTCCGGTGCGGCGCTCTCTTCTTCTTTCTTCGCCATCGGCTTGCTGTCTTTGTTTGCCAGCGCACCGTCGTTGATCCACTTACGCAGCGCCTCGATCTCTTCGTCCGGCAGCTTTGTACCGGAGGGCGGCATGATGGGCTCTTCCGTATGCGCTACCAGCCGGAACAGGCGCGAGCCCTCGGCGTCGCCCGGCACCACGACGGCACCCGAACTGCCCCCTTCCATTGTGGCGTTGAACGTGGCCAGCGAAAGGCCGCCGCGGGCGGTGTCGTCGTTGTGGCAGCTCATGCAGTTGGCGCGCAGAATCGGCTGTATGTGGTCGGCAAAGTTGCTCAGTTGCACCTGCGGCTCGGCCGCTTCCATCTCGGCGGGGGCGGGCGCCATGCCGAAGACCGTGCCCAATTCCTTCACGTGCGCCATCAGTGCCTCGACCTGCTGCTCGAGGCTGGCCGCCTGCTGCGCGCGGGCTTCGGCCTGGGCGCGCAACTCGGCCGCCTGGGCCGCCTGCTGGCCGGCTTCTTCACGCAGGACCTTCAGCTTCTCGACGAGTTGCTTCGGGTCGAGCTGCACGAACTCGTCGAGCGTCGCGTCGATGTTTGGCGCGGCTTCCTCGGCGGGTGCCCAGGGCGCACCGGCGACTACGACCGCGGCCGTCAACGCGAGCCGTGCGATGAGGGTGGATACACGATAGTTCCGCTGCATGCGGTGCAACTCCTGCAGGGTCATTTACTCGGCGGCAGGCGCTTCCTCGGCAGGCGCTTCCTCGGCAGGCGCTTCCTCGGCGGGCGCTTCCTCGGCAGGCACTTCCTCGGCAGGCGCTTCCTCGGCGGGCGGGGCCATGGCCTCGCCCACGCTGGCCATGAAGGCCTCGATGGTAAGCACGCGCTTTTGCGTCTGCGCCGACTGGGCCTCGAGTTGCTCGGCCTGCTGGCGCGCGGCCTCGGCCTCCTGCTTTAGACGGTCGATGTCTTCGCGCAGCTTCTTGACGTGCGCGATAAGGGCTTCCGGCCCGATCTTCGCCAGCTCGGCGAGCACGTTGTCGATGTTCGGGCCTTCGGCCGGCGCTTCTTCCTGGCCCGTGGCAAGGGGCGCGCCCAGCAGGAGCAGCGCCGCCAGGGGCACGATAACGAGGTATTGCAAGGTGGTGCGGTGTTGCGGCATGGCGTTCTATCTCAGCCTCGGTTCGGTGGTCCTGTTGTCCACTGCGGTCAGCGGTTAAACACGAATTCCTTGGAGTTCAGCACACTCCAGAACACATCTTCCATCGCCAGGCGACGGTCTTCGGCCGACTCGACATAGCCCGCCAGGTCGGACAGTTCGGTATCGCTTGGCCGCCGCGACAGCGCCGCCAGGTAAAGATGCTCGACGGCTTCGGCAGGCGGCTTCTCACTTTCGAGCATCTGCTCGAGCAGGCCGCCCGGTGTCTTAATGGCCTGGTTGATGGTCTCGCCATTGATGAGGTGCAGCGTCTGCGCGAGGGTGGGCTCGTTGCGGCGCTCGCAGGTGCAGGCGCTCTCGCGGGCGGGCCGCCCGAAAACCTCGAGGAAATAGTTGCCGCTGTTGCCGTCGGCCACCTGTACGGCGCGTGCGCCGATGGGCAGGTTGGCGAACTTCACCTGGTGGCCGGTCACCTGGCTGATGGCGTCGAGCAGTTGCTCGGCCGGCAGGCGGCGTACCTGGGCCACGTTGAAGTTGCGCGTGTCCGACGGTGCGCCCGCACGCGGGCGGGTCGACATCTGGTAGGTGTAGCTGTTGCAGATGTCGCGCACGAGTTGGCGAAGGTCATAGTCATACGAGACCAGCCGCTGGCCCAACTCTTCGAGCAGGCGCGGGTGGCTGGGCGGATTGGTCACGCGCACGTCGTCGGGCGGGTTGATGATGCCGCGGCCGAAGTAGTGGTCCCAGACGCGGTTCGCGATGTTGCGCGCGAACCACGGGTTGTCCGGTGCGGTCAACCAGTCGCCCAGCACTTCACGGCGGTCGCGGCCGGCCAGGTCGGGCTGGTCGCCGCCGAGGAAGCGGGGCTCCATCGGGCGGTTATCCACGAGGTGGTTGACGGCGCCAGTGCCGGAATTGAATACGATGGTCTCGCGCGGGTCGCTGCCCTGCTTGCGGCCCACCTGCGCGAAGAACGCGGCGAAGCTGTAGTAGTCGTCCATGGTCCACCGCTCGAAGGGGTGGTTGTGGCATTGCGCGCACTGCATCTGCACGCCCATGAAAACCTGGGCCACGTTCTCGGCCATCAGTTTGGGGTCGGTTTCGACCAGGTAGAAGTTGGCGGCCGGCGCCGTGAAGTTGCCGCCCTCCGCACTCAACAACTCGCGCACCAACTCGTCGAGCGGCATGTTCGACATGATGGCGTGGCGCAGCCAGTCGTTGTAGCGGTGCAGGCTTTTTTCGTTGAGGTTCATGCCGGCCGTCGAGACGCGCAACGCCTCGGCCCATTTCATCGCCCAGACCTCGGCAAACTCCGGGCGCTTCAGCAATTTGTCGATTAGTTGGGCGCGCTTGTCGGGCGCCTCGTTCGCGAGGAAGGCTTCGGTCTCTTCGACCGTGGGCAGCACGCCCAGCACATCGAGATAGGCGCGCCGCACAAACACGTCATCGCTGCAGCGGGGCGCGGGCGCTACCCGCAGCTTGCGCAACTTGGCGAAGATATAGTCATCGATGAAGTTCTGCGGCTGTGCGTCTTCGGGCCATGCGAGGGTCTTGCCGGCAGGCAACACAATCACCTGCGACACCACGGCGAAGGTGCCGTAGCGCGCCATGACGTAGACCTCGCCCTGCTGGCCGGCCACCGCTTGGCCCGCCTTGTCGATGGTCAGCGTCAACTCGTCGCTCGAACTGAGGATCGACGTGTCGGTCACATCGCGGTCGGTGCCGTCGCTGTAGGTCGCGCGCACCTTGAAGCGCTGCTGCGCATCGGCGCCGTCGAGTACGGCCTCGCCCGGCAAGAGTTCGATGCCCGTGAGCGTGGGCAGGTTCGCTACGTCGTCGTCCTTTGCCCCTTCGGCAATCCAGTGGTAGAGCGCCTCGTAGACCGGGTCGCCCTTTTCCATCACGGTGCCGCCCTCGTGCGGCACTTCACCCAGCGGCTTCTGCAGCATAAGGCTGGCTTCGGGCAGCGCCGGGTTCATGCGGCGCCCGCGCATCTCGCGCGTCAGGCTCAGGTAGTCGTTGGGCGGGTCGTAGCCAAAGAGGCTGAGGTGAAAGCCATTCTTGCCCTGCGCGCTGCCGTGGCAGCCGCCGCCGTTGCAGCCACCCGCCATCAGCGCGGGCAACACATCGTTGCGAAACGAACGCGGCGGCACCACGCCGGCGTTGGCCACGGTCACGGTCAGGCTGGCCGACAGGTCGCCGTGCACGACGGTGAGTTGGGTCTCACCGTCTGCCTGCGGATACAGGCGGTAGTCGTCGCCCCAGCGCGCAAGGCCCTCCTGCGCGAATTGCAGCACGGCCTCGTGCGTCACATCGAGGGTCACGCCATCGTCGCGCGTGCGCACGACGACCAGGCGCTCGGGGTCGCGCTCGTGACTGAGCACTACGGTCTCAGGATAGACGGCAAGGGTATCGGCCTGCGCCAGCAAGGGCGCGGCCAGCAGGCCCGCGACCAGCATAAGTGAAAGATTTCGGAGGTGTGGCGTACTACGCATAGGCCCTTACGTCGTGGGGAAGCGCGTCTTGCGCTCCGGTTCGTCGGGTTTCTTTTCCTCTTCGGCCGGCTGCTGCTGCGCCTGCTGCAACTCCGGCGGCAGCGGCTGGTGAATCTGCAATTCGCCGCGCGCACTGGTGTGGTCGATGCTGCCCCCCTCGAGGGCGATCGCCGTGCGAATCATCAATTGCTGGTGCCGCCCGTGGCGCGCGTCTTCGGCCACCTCGAGCGGAAACACCAGCTTCTCGGTATCTTTCGTGAAGGGTTGCGGGGCCGTGCTCACGCCGTTGGGCAGGTTGTGCAACACCGCCTCGAAGTCGCCCTCGAAGTCGACACGCTTGTTCAGCGTGACTTCCACCTCGACCGGCTTGCCCTGTTCCGTGACGGCCTTCGCGATATTGAAGTTGACCCACGGCTCCTGCACTTCGAACGACACGAACGGCGTGGCCAGCTCGTAGCCGCGGGCACGCCCCACAACCAGAATGCGGTGCTCGCCCACCGACGCGCCGCCGTAGCATTCGATGCGCAACTGCGCCGACGTCTCGCCCTGCTTGATCTGGGCGGTGCCCGCACCAATCTTGTTGGGCAGCCAAGGCACGTGCAGGTCGATGGGCGCGGAAAAATCTTCGGCGCGCTCTGCGCGTACCGTCAGGTACATGGCGCCCCCATGAACCACGGGCACAGGCGGCGTATCGACGCTCAGCGTGAAGGGCGCCGGAACGGTGACCGCGGTCGCCATGCGGTCGACGTCGCGCCCGAAGAAGGTGGTGTTGTTTCGATAGCCCACCAGCTTGACGTTTTGCTTGAGCGCGCCGGTCACGTCGCGCCCTTCTTCGTCCCAACGGCCGGTCATCTGTGTCAAGGCGCCGGCGAGCGGTGCATCCGGCGCGGCCGAGAACAGCACGGGCGCGCGGGTCTGGCCGGCGGGGATGGGCCACGTCTCGAAGGTCACGCCCTCGGGCAGGCCTGGAAAGTCGATCGCGATTGGCCCGTCGAATTCACGGCGCGTGACACCGGCCATCACGAAGGCGCGGTTGCCCTGCGGCACCGCCACACGCACGTGGTCGTTGTCGAGGAGGCCCAGGTCGAACTCGGGCGCGATGGGCGTGGCCTCGATGCGGTAGGCGAACGCTTCGCCGCCCCGCCGCAGGTGGTCGTACACCTGCACCAGATAGTCGCCGTCGGCCGGCAGTTCAACGCGCACGGCACTGTCCATGCCGCCCGTGTCGTCGGCCGCCTCGAGTTGGCCGCCATCGGGCTTGAGCACGCGCAACACGCTGTCGAGCGGCGAGCCCAGGTCGCGTGCCCACACGCGGATGTTGTAGCGCTGACCCTGCGTGCCACTGAACGTATAGAAGTCGACGTCGCCCGCTTCCTGAATGACCCCTTCGAAGGCGCCGGGCGCCACCGCCGCGGTGGCCTCTTCGGGCTTGTTGTTCGGCTCGGCCTCGAGCGCGCGCGCCAGGTCGTTCACGCGCACGACGTGGCCCGTGGGCGAGATGCCGGTTTCGCTGGAGGCGAAGACGACCTGCTGGCCGGCGTCCGCCGCCGGCATGGTCACCGTTTGCGTGGCGACGCCGGGGTCGCCCAGCCAGGTCACTTCGACCTGTTCGCCCGGCTGGCCACCCAGCGGCGTGGCGCCCAGCGGACGCGGAAATTCACCCACGTGCAGGCGGTAGCGGTGGTCACCGCCGCCGCCGTATTGGGCTTCGCTGAGCGCGACCAGAAAGGTGCCGGCCTCTTCGGCCACATGCACGAGAGCGGCGTCCTGCCGCAGCAGTTGCGTGTCGTCTTCCGCAATCAGCTCGTGGCCGCGCGGCCCGAACAGGCGCAGCTTGGGGTCGAACAGCGGCCCGCCCAGGCGCAGCCCTTCCACCTCGACCGCCAGCCGCTGGCCGACTTCAAGGTTCACCGCGAAGTAGTCGACGTCTTCGTTCTCGACCACGCCGTTCACGGTCGTCCCGCGCGCGATGGCCTGTGGCGTCTCGGCCGTGCTGTTCGGCTCGGCTTCTTCAATCTCACTCAGCGCGCCCACGCTGAACTGCCAGAGGTTGGTCACGCCCTCGTTCGTGCGCACGCGCACGGTGTGCGTGCCCAGGCGCGCGTCTGCGGCAATGGTAAAGGTGGTCGTCACCTTCCTGCCGTCGGACTCGAGCGCGCCCGCGCTGATGCCGGGCTCGCGAAAGAGCACCTGCTGGGCCTCGCGCAGATCGGTGCCGTGCAACGTGACCTGCACCTCGCTGCCACGCGCGCCACCCGGCGGCGTAATGGCGCGCAGCGACGGCGGAATGGCGTGCGCGGGCAACGCCAGCACGAGCAGCAGCGTGCCGGCCGCGAGGATGCGGCCGAGCGATGCGAAGGGGCGCGACGGCATGGGCGTCATTCCAGACACAAGGTCACTCCAGACAAGGCGCCCGCCCCTATACCAGGGTCTCGATGCGTTTGCCCTGGCGCACGATATCGATCGGGCGATTGCCCGGGCTCATCAGGCGGCCATGCGGGTCGATGCCCAACTGCGCATACAGCGTCGCCGCCAGGTCGGCCGGGCTTACCGGGTCCGAAGACGGCTCGGCGCCGCGCGGGTCGGTCTCGCCGTGGACGATGCCGTGCTTCAGGCCGCCGCCCGCCAGCGCGATGCTGAAGGCCTTCGGCCAGTGGTCACGGCCGGCGGTGTCGTTGACCTTGACCGTGCGGCCGAATTCGGTCGCCAGCACCACCATCGTGTTCTCCAGCAGGCCGCGCTCGTTCAGGTCGGTGAGCAAGGCGGTCAGGCCTTGGTCGATGTAAGGCAGCTTATTCTCCATCGCCGCCTTGATGTCGTTGTGATTGTCCCAGCCGCCGTCCATCACCGTCACGAAGCGTGTACCCGCCTCGACCAGCCGCCGCGCCAGGAGCAGACGCTGCCCGAAATTGTGGCGGCCATAGCGATTGCGCATCGCCTCGTCTTCCTGGTCGATGGCGAAGGCCTCGCGCGCGTGCTGCGAACTGATGAGCGAATAGGCGCGCTGGTAATAGCTGTCCATGGCGTCGAGCGAATCGCCGCGCTCGAGCGTCTTGAAGTGCGCATCCACCTTGGACAAGAGCGAGCGGCGCGTCTCCATGCGGTCGGGCGTAATCTCGCCCGGCAGATTCAGGTCGCGCACGCGGAAGTTCTGCGCATTGGGTTCGCCGCCAACACTGAACGGACCATAGGCCGTGCTCAGGTAGCCGGTGCCCAGGCGTGGCTCGTTTGCGTTGGGCACGGCCACGTAGGGTGGCAGATCCTTGCGCGGGCCGTACAGGTGCGAGACCACCGAACCAAAGCTCGGATAGGCTACGGCCGGACTCGGGCGGTAGCCGGTCAGCATGTTGTGTACGCCACGCTCGTGCGCCGCTTCGCCGTGCGTCATCGAGCGCACCACGCTGAACAGGTCGGCGTGGCTGGCCAGCTGCGGCAACTGGCCGCCGAAGATTTCGCCTGTCTTGGTCTTCACCGTGCCCAGCTCGCCGCGATACTCGATCGGCGCATTGGGCTTCGGGTCGAAGCTGTCCATGTGGCTGAGACCGCCCTGCAGGAAAATAAAGATGGCCGACTGCGCCTTGGGGTTCTCCTGCAGGCGCACCTGCTCGAGGTCGAGTTCGGCCGCCGCCGCATCGCGCATGAAGAAGTAGTCGCCCAGCGTCAGACCGAGCCCGCCCAGCATGCCCACCTTGAGAAAGTCGCGGCGGTTGGGCCGGCGGCAACTGCAGTCACTCGGGTCAATCTGCGGCTGGCCGGGGTCACTTTGCCGCAGGGGATTGTGCGGGCCAAAGGTATCGCGGGATGCGGCTTCGCGAGAGGCCATGACGGGTTGCTCCTTCCACTGCTTGCGCCGGACGCGCGCTGGGGTCGGGGTTGCGCCAACCGCGAATACGCCCGGAAAAATTGCTTTTTCTTAATCTGCGTAGCGCCAGATTACGACATTCCAGCGTGCAGATAAACCCCTCCTCCGTGTTGTCTGGATCCCATACCCCTTCGCGCCGAAAGGTTCCCCCTACCCCACACAAAAACGGCCGGACCGCACGCGCGATCCGGCCGCCGTATTTCGGCTGTGTGCCCCGCCTCAGGCAGTCACTTCGTCTTCCTGCTTCTTCTTGCTGGCAAAGGCGGGCTTGGGTTCGGCCGGCACTTCTTCCGGCCCCTCGAACTCGACCTCCTGCTGCTCGGGCATGTGCTTGGCGATGTTCACCTCGCACTTGTCGCCGTCGCAGTAGACGTCTTCGGTCTCGTCGGTGTTGAGGCCGTCGAAGGTCAGCGGGCGCAGCTTGCTCTCCGCCTGTTCCCAAATCTCTTTGGTGATCTCCTGGTAAGGCGCCTGCGGGTAGGCGTGGTCGGTCAGCGGCAGGAAGCTGATGGACTTGATGCGCGTCTCGTACAACTCGAGCACGTAGGGGATGTCTTTGGCTTCCTCGGGCCGGAAGGTGACGGTGGCGCTGACCTGGTTGTCGGCCCAGTAGTAGCTCATCTGCGCCACGTTCTCCATCTGCTCCCAGATAGACACCTCGTTCTTCGAGCGGCTGAAGAATTCCTCGCGCACGGGGAAGTAGACGACCCACGTGTTGTCGCCGTAGACCGATTCCTCGATGCGGTAGCCGGCGCGGCGCAGCGGCTCGACCAAGGGGCTGGTCTTGTCGACGCGGATGGTGCGCCAGTAGTAGCGGCTGTGCGCGTAGTGGATGCCGGGCGTGACGCCGGGCAAGAGCGACACCGTGCCGCTGGGCTTGACGCTGGTCTTCTTGATGCTCTCGGGGATGCACAGCCACTGCGCGTAGATCTTGTCGAGGTGCGTGATGTACTCGTAGCCCTTGTCGCACCAGTCGAAGTGCGTGCGGCGGCCGTGCTTTTCGAAGCTCTCGACGATGCCGGACTGCGACAGGCCGATACGGCGGTTGCGCAGCATGATCGCGTTGGTGCGTTCGTTGTGCGTGGGGATAAGCGTAACGGTCTTGGCATAGAGATAGGCGAATTTGAGCGTGCGCTTGTACTCGTCGAGGCTGTTGTGGCGCGAGGGGAAGGTCTCGACCAGGTTGCAGATCTCGAACGACTCGAGGCTCTGCTCGGCACAGGGGTTGGTGCCCGCCACCTTCGCATCGGCCCAGGTGGCGCCATCTTTCATGCGCCCATAGGCCTGGGCATTCTCGCGCCAGAAGTAGCCGGGCTCGCCGTTCTTGGCCGTCTGTCCGCCCACCTGGCCATAGTCCATGCCGGTATAGGCGGCCACGCTGTTGTTCGACGCCCAGCGCCAGGCGGTCAGCTTGTCGCCGTGCAGCTTGGGGTCCTTCAGCTGCAGGTACTCGTTGTCGTCGGGGCTGCCCAGCGCCAGCTCGGCCGTGCGGCGCACGCCGCCCGACACCACACACTTGCCCAGCACGTTCATCAGGTCGGTGATGTCGGTCGAGCTGATCATCTCGCCGCAGCGCGGCTCGAGAATCTTGTTCACGTTCTCCACGCAATCGATGAGCGGGCCGGGCCCCGGCGCAATGCCGCCGAAGGTGCGGATGGGCGCGCCCATCGGGCGAATCTTGCTGTAGTCGATGTGCGCCGGACGCAGCGCGCGGCCCACGTAGCTGTTGAGCAGCGTGCGCAGCAGGTCGCACCAGCCCTCTTTCGAGTCTTCGACCACATAGGTGTAGTCGCCGACCTGCGGGGTCTCGATGCGCACCTTGCCGGCGCCCTTCGTATCGAAGGCCACGCCCACCCCCAGCATACTCATGTCCATGAGAAAGCGGAACGGCTCGGCGAAATCGGTGTCGATCTCTTCGGTCGACACGAAGGCGCAATTGTTCAGCGCCGCGCTGCCGCGCTCATAGATATAGTCGCTGCCCATCATCCACAGGCCACGGCCCGGCGGCAGAAACTTGAAGCCCCACATCAGCTTGAACATTTCCTGCGCCGAGCGCTGCGCCTTGTCCGGCTTCCAGGGCAGCTTCAGGTTGCGGCAGTGGTTCATCTGAATCGTGTAGCAGCCCTCCACGACCCGGCGCACGGTCTCCCAGTATTCCTCGGTGCGGTCGCCCTCTTCCGGTATCACGCGGGCATACGTGCGCTTGTACGTCACATAACCCAGCGGACCCCAGTCGGGCTGTTGCCCCTTGAACTGGTCCAGAAATTCTTCGCGCAGCCTGAATCGGTCGTGAATCGGAAACAGCATTCCCCGGGCCTCCCTCGTTGTCGGTTCCATCTCGCTCACTCTCGCCTTCTTCGCTTACAGCGCGCCCCCACCCTCCACGGCGGCGTGCGCTGGCACTTCACTCATACCGGTGCCACCTGCCCTGCCGGGCACACGGTCATACCTTGCTCGACGCCGACTTCACCCACGGCAAGCCGTCGACGTCTTCCACTTCGTAATCCGCGAAGAGATTGGGGTACCGCGTGCGCACCGCTTCAAAAACCTTCGCGAACAACAGGCGTATCTCTTCCTCGGCGTGCGGGTCGGTGCGGTGCTCGATGACGTGGCGTATCGCACGCAGGTTGGCCGACCAGCCGATGGTGGTGGCCAGCCCAATCGGCGCCACGCGCCGGAAGGCCGAGGTCAGTTTCTTCTTTTCGGCGAAGGCGGGGGTCTCGTCGATCGCGTAGAGTTCGGCCAACTGCTGCTGCAGGGCCTCTAACTGTTCAAACGTCTTGACGAAGACCTCCATGCCCTCCGCACTCTCGCGGATATGCGTGGGCACATAGGCCGACAGGGCGTCCAGCCGCACAAAGCGCAGCGACTCCTGCGAGATGGCCGTGCCCGCGCGATGGCGCACCAACTCGTGCGTGACCACGCGGCTGACGTCGGCGAAGATGAAGTTGACCGAGGCGTGCTCGAGCACGCTGCCGTGCCCCACCCGCACGATGTTGCTGAGGTAGGTGTCGTTGCCCTCGCGCACGCGGGTCACGTTGGGGTTGAGGCCCGGCTCGAAGCTGCGGTAGCACAGGCGGCCCATCACCTCGCACAGGCGCTCGGCGTCGCTGGGGGCATCGGTCGTCCAATCGGGCGCACCGACGTAGGCCAGGTAGGCTTGTAAACCTTCTTCTACCACGCTCGTCTCACCGACGAGGTAAACTTTCGGTTCCACAGTCTGCATCGGCCGCCTACCGCTCGTAGTACAACTTATCCACATTTACCCCACATCTGGTGGCGATTGCCGCCACCCAGGCTCCGGGCACGCCGCCGGGCCGCTCGAAGCGGGGGGGAGTGTAGCCCAGTCTGTGGTGCTTGTAAAGCGGCATTTTATGCCTACAAACCGGCTCAGTGTGCGCAGAATTCACAACCACAAAATACCGAGAAAAATCTCTATGTGGCGTATTGAGTGGTGCTCGACACTATATATTGTGGTTTGGGGATGCGCTGGGGACAAGCTGTTCGCTTATCCACCGTGCACATCAAATCCAGAAAAACTTGCTCTTAACTACCCGTGTTACGGGGCATTATCCCTGCAAATACATCGCTAACAAAGCGCTAGCTACGCCACCGCCTCCTGGTGTCTGTCTAACCTTACTCAGCCGTGCAACACGCACCGGCACCGCTTCGGACAATTCTTGACGGCACACGTGCAGCCGGGCCATCGCCTTATATCGGTATTTTTCGCGCACCGAAATTCCGCAAAACACAATATATAGTGTATGGTCCAAAACCGACCACATACTATGGCCGATACCGGATGCGCGCCGCCGCGGGGCCACACCTGCACACGCGCGCACGTTTGCCGATTTTCATATCCGGATGCCGTGTGCTCAACGCGCCCGGGGCAGCGGGCGCCACGCCGCGACAACAGCACGCGTCCGGAGCCTTGTGAGGGCTTACGTGTCGTCTATGCCAGACCCCAACCCAGGGTGCGGGCTGCGACCCTGAACCGGCGATGGTGCGGCGGGTACGATTCAGCTGCCCCGTTGAGCCCTTCATCGCAACGGTTTATGCCGCATACGCACAGTAGGCGCGAGGCCTTTTGCGCAGCTTTAGTCAATTGATTACCGATTGCGCTTGTGTTAGCGTCCTATCAGCACACAGGTTGCATGCGGTGGCCGCGACCCGGCGCCGCAGGATGGCGGAGCGTGGAAGGGGACTGGACCATCTCCCAGGAACTCCTCGACATAACGTGGATGCTGCTGACGGCGGCCCTCGTATTCATCATGCAACCGGGCTTCATGTGCCTGGAAAGCGGCTTCACCCGCGCCAAGAACAGCATCAACGTCGCGAGCAAGAACATCACCGATTTCGGCATCGCGGTCTGTGTCTACTGGCTGGTCGGTTTCGGGTTAATGTTCGGGGTGAGCACGGCGGGCTGGGTTGGCACGGATATGTTCCTGGTGCCCTTTGAGCAGGTGGGCGCGTGGCACAGCGCATTCTTTCTGTTCCAGGCGATGTTCTGCGCCACGGCCGCGACCATTCTCTCGGGTGCGATAGCCGAGCGCATGCACTACAGCGCGTACGCCATTCTGGCGGCGCTGGTGTCGGGTTTGGTGTATCCCTTGTCCGGCCATTGGGCGTGGGGCGGCGTAGACGGGCGGGGCGATGGCGGCTGGCTGGGCAACCTGGGCTTTGTCGATTTCGCGGGCAGCACAGTCGTGCACAGCGTCGGTGGCTGGGTGGCGCTGGCGGCGCTGATTGTGATCGGTCCGCGCCTGGGCCGCTTCGCCGCGGACGGCACGCAGAACAAGATTCACGGCAGCAATCTGCCGATGAGCGTGCTGGGCGCCCTGCTGCTCTTCGTGGGCTGGTTCGGCTTCAATGGCGGCAGCACCCTGGCGCTCGACCTGAGCGTGGCGCATATCATTGCCAATACCACACTGGCCGGCGCGTTTGGCGCAGTGGCCGCGCTCGTCATCGGCTGGTACACACGCGGCATACCCGACGTCGAACTGGTGATCAACGGCAGCCTGGCGGGGCTGGTGGCCATTACGGCGAACTGTCACGCGGTGGGCGCGGCCGACGCGATGGCCATCGGCATCGGCGGGGCAGGGGTGATGCTGGCCACCGACGCACTGTTGTGCCGCCTGCGCATCGACGATGCGGTCGGTGCGGTGCCGGTGCACCTGGGCGCGGGTATCTGGGGCACCCTGGCGGTGGCGATCTTTGGCGACCTGGAAATACTGGGCACCGACCTCAGCCGCGTCGAACAGCTCATGGTTCAGGTGGCCGGCATCCTGGCCTCGGGTGCGTGGGCCTTCGGTATCACCTTTGTCTTTGTGTTCATCCTGAATCGCTTCCTGCCTATCCGCGTGTCGGCCGATGCCGAGCGGCGCGGCCTGAATGTGAGCGAGCATGGCGCCACGACCGAGCTCATCGACCTCTTGCACGCAATGGAAGAACAGGGCCGCACCGGCGACCTGAGCCGCCGCGTGCCGGTTGAGCCGTTTACGGAAGTGGGCCAGATCGCCCAGATGTACAACCAGGTGATGACCCGGCTGCAGCGGGTAACCTCGCAGGCCGAGGGTATCTTGCGCAGCCTGAGCGAAGGCGTGATGGTGTTCGACCGCGACGGGCGCATCACGGGATTGAACCCGGGCGCGGCGCGGCTGTTTCGCATGTCTGGCCGCGACCTGCAGGGCACACCGGTGCACGCGCACTTTGCCGAAGCGCCGGACGGCCAGAACTTTGCCCTGGCCCCCTTCCTGGCCGAAGGCGCGAAGAACGAGGGGGTGACGGTGTGGGCGCGCCCGGCGAAGCGGCGTCCCTTTCCCGTGGATGTGCGCATCTCGCGCGCGGACCTGGGCGGCACGCAGGCCTACACCGCGCTGATCAAGGATGTGACCGAACGCGCACGGGCCGAAGAGGAAGTGCGCCGCCTGAACACGGAACTGGAGAGCCGGGTCGCGCAGCGCACCTCGGCCCTGCAGGAGGCCAACCAGCAATTGCAGGATACGCTGAACCGGCTGGAAGCCACGCAGCAACACCTGGTGACCGCGGAAAAGATGGCGGCGCTGGGCGAACTGGTAGCGGGGGTGGCGCACGAGATCAACACGCCGGTGGGCGTGGCGGTAACGGGCGCCAGCCACTTTCAAAAGCGCAGCCGCGAACTGATGCGGGCCTTCGAAGCGGGCAGCCTGCGCCGCGCCGATTTCGAGAGCTACCTGAAGCTGGCGGATGAATCGAGCACCATGCTGCTGAACAATCTCGAACGGGCGGCCAACCTCGTGCAGAGCTTCAAGCAGGTGGCGGTCGACCAGTCGAGCGAGGCGCCGCGCCGCTTCAAGGTGGTGGCGTATACGCACGAGGTGCTGCTGAGCCTGCGGCCGAAGCTGAAAAAGACGCAGCACGCCGTGCACGTGGAAGGGCCGGAAGACCTGGAGGTCGACACATTCCCCGGCGCACTCTCGCAGATCATTACGAACCTGGTGGTGAACTCGCTGGTGCATGCCTTCGAACACAAGCCCACCGGCGCCATGACCTTTACCTATGCCGAACGCGATGGCCAGCTGGAAATGGTCTACCACGACGATGGCTGCGGCATCCCGCAGGAATCGCTGGGCCGCATCTTTGACCCGTTCTACACCACACGGCGCGGGCGCGGCGGCAGCGGACTGGGCCTGCACATCCTCTACAACATCGTGTCGGCGAAGTTGGGCGGCAGTGTGGCGTGTGAGAGCACCGTCGGTGTGGGCACCACATTCACCATCCGTTTCCCGAAGGACCACCACGAGGAGACGACGCATGCCCCATGATGCGCCCGAGCCCGACGACTTGCTGGCCTTTGCCGACGAAGGTGCCGCGGAAGCGCCGAAGGAAGCGGCGCCGCCCTGGCCCCTGCTTATCGTCGACGATGAAGAAGAGGTGCACAACGTGACGCGGCTGGTGCTCGACCAGTTCGAGTTCGGCGCGCGGCCGCTCGAATTTATCAGTGCGTACAGCGGCAGCGAAGCGATCGACCATTTGCGCCGCCGGCCCGACATCGCCGTGGTGCTGCTGGATGTGGTGATGGAGACGGAGGACGCCGGCCTGCAGGTGGCGCGGCGGCTGCGTGAAGAGTTGAACAATGCGCTGCCGCGTATCGTGCTGCGCACCGGCCAGCCGGGCCACGCCCCGGAAGACAAGGTCATCCTCGACTACGACATCAATGACTACAAGGCCAAGACCGAGCTGACCGCCACAAAGTTGTTCACGACCATCGTGGCGGCGTTGCGCGGGTACCGCGACCTGACGCGGCTCGAGACCAACCGGCGCGGCCTCGAGTCGATCGTGCGTGCGTCGTCTTCGCTGTTCGAACTGAAGGCCATCGAGCGCTTCTTCGACGGCGTGCTGACACAGCTGACCTCGCTGTTGCGCCTGAAGGAAGACGCGTTCTACGGCCACGCCTCGGGCTTCGCGGCGTCGGTCAATGAAGACGACATGCGTATCGTGGCCGCCACGGGCAGCTATGCCGACTATCTGGGCCGGCCCATGCAGGAGTGTGTGCCGCCGCAGGTCTTCGAACATCTCGAGCGGGCGCGGCGCGGCGAGGCCGTGAGCGAGCTGGACGAGGACCATTACTTCGGGTACTTCCGCGCCGAGACCGGCTCGGAGAATGTGCTGTACCTGCAGGGGTGGCGCGGCCTTTCCGAATGGGACCGCTACCTGATCGAAGTGTTCTGCGCCAATGTCGCCATCGCGCATGACAACCTGAACCTCAACAGCGAGATCATCGAGACCCAGCGCGAGATCATCCTGAAGCTGGGCGAAGTGGTGGAGACACGCTCACGCGAGACCGGCAACCATGTGAAGCGCGTAGCCGAATACTGCGGACTGCTGGCCGAAGCGTATGGCCTGAAAAAAGACGAAGTGACCGTGCTCAAGTTCGCCTCGCCCATGCACGACCTGGGCAAGATGGCGATACCCGACAGCATCTTGAAGAAGCCCGGCAAGCTGACGCCCGAAGAATTCGACCAAATGAAAACGCACACGCGCATCGGCCACGACCTGCTGCGCAACTCCAGGCGTACCCTGCTGAAGGCAGCCGCCATCGTGGCGCTGCAACACCACGAGCGCTACGACGGTACCGGTTATCCCCAGGGGCTGGCCGGCGAAGACATTCATATCTTCGGCCGTATCACCGCCGTGGCCGACGTGTATGACGCACTGGGCGTGCGGCGCGTTTATAAAGAAGCCTGGCCCCTCGACCGCATCCTCGAATACTTCCACGAGCAGCGCGGCAAACACTTCGACCCCAAGGTCGTCGACCTCTTCCTCGAACTGCTCGACGACTTCCACCTCATCCGCCA
>CAYMLC010000009.1:826-5635 GCA_964390765.1 uncultured Nitrospirales bacterium | reverse complement strand
CCCCGACGTCATCGACAGCGCGTAAACCCCGCACCGCCGCCCGCGCGGAACGCATCGGCAGAATCGGGGTTACAATTCGGGCAGGCAGCCGCCCTCTGTCGCAACGCCGGAGCACGCACATGGCAAGCTGGCTACGAATTGGATGCACCCTTTTGCTGGTGTGTACCGCATTGGCACACGCCCAGGGCCCGCCTTCGCGCTCGGCGCTCGATGCCGCCGCCGACTATTCGGAACGTGTGGGTAGCCGCGCCATGGTCGTGCTGCACGAGGGTGACCTGCTCTACGAGCGCTATGCGCCCGGTTACGACGCCCGCTTCGCCACGCATATCGAGAGTGGGACCAAGGGCTTCTGGGGGCCGGTGGCCGCCGCCATGATCGACGATGGGCTGCTTTCGAGCTTTGATGAGTTGGCCACCGAGACCCTGCCCGAATGGGAAAGCGACCCGCTCAAGCGCCAGATTACCGTGCGGCATCTGCTCGAACTGAACGGCCTGCACGCGCAGGACGTGGACAAGCTGCAGGGGTGCGGAGACCGCGACACGCTGGACGACGACCTCTATGACTATGCCATCAACGTACCGGCCTCTATCGCGCCCGGCGAACAATTCAGCTATGGGCCGGTCAACTATTACGCGTTTGGCGAAATCTTGAAACGCAAGCTGGCCGCGCGCGGCCAGAACCCGCTGACCTATCTGGAGACGCGGCTCTTCGAACCGCTGGGGATTACCTATGCGGACTGGTGCTTCGATGCGTCGGGGAACCCGCACCTGCCCAATGGCGCCACGCTCACGGCACACGACTGGGCGCGCTGGGGCCAGTTCCTACTGGACGAAGGCGCCACGCCCGGCGGCACGCAACTGGTTTCGGCCAACCTCATGCGCGCGCTGCGCGAACCGAGCACGCCGAATCCCGGCCACGGCATGACGCTCTGGCTGAACACGCCGGGCGGCGCCTCTTATGTGGGTCTCGCGCCCAACGACACCTCGGACCCGCGCTGGCCCGGCGGCTTCATTTACCAGAATGGCGCGCCGGACCTGTTTGGCGCGTTGGGCGGCGGCAAGAAGCGCATGTACATCGTGCCATCGCGCGACCTGGTAATCGTGCGCACGACCACGGAAGACACCGAAGACTTCGTCGATACGGCGTTCCTCGCCATCTTGCTCGACCCGCGCGGCACGGTGGGCGAGGTCAAACTCGATGTGCTCGGCCTGCACCTCGACGCGAACCTCGAAGCGCTCGAGGACAATGTATCGGCGCAATTCGCGCGCGACGGCGACCTGCTCTACACGTACCAGGCCGGCACCTTTGGCGCGAACACCCAGGTGCCCATGGCCTCGGCAACCAAGCTCGTCTCGGCGGCGGTCATCCTTAAGCTGGTGGAAGAGGGTGTCTTTGCGCTCGATGATCCGTTCTCGAAGTTTCCCGCGCTCGCGGCCTTTACCGAGCGGGGCAAGGGCAACATCACTATTCGCCAGGCGTGGGGCATGACCTCGGGACTGGTTGCGTCCACGCCCTATCAGTGGAGCCCCCTGTACAATCTCGAGACCTCGGTACAGGCCATCGCGGAGAACGTCGAGCTCGCCTTCGCGCCGGGCACCCAACTGGGCTACGACGGTAAGGGCATGCAGGTGGTCGGCTATCTGGCCACGCAGTTGCTCGGCGAAGACTGGGAGACCATTGCGCGCACGCGCTTGCTGGAACCGTGCGGCATGGGAAACAGCGACTATCAGCAGTTCTGGCCCAACCCAGCCGTGGCTGGCGGCCTGCGCACCACCACCACGGACTACATGCGTTTCCTGCAGATGCTGCTCGATGGGGGCCGCTATGGCGATACGCAGGTGCTCGACCCCGCGTCGGTCGACATCCTGTTTACGAACCAGACGCGGGGCCTGCCGGTCTATAAAACGCCCTGGCCCAGCGACTCGCCGTTCTATCCCTACGGCGCCAGCGAACCGGACTACGCCTTCGGCGCCTGGGTACTAGCAGAAGACCCCGATACCGGAGTGGCCGAGGAAATTGTGAGTCCGGGCGCCTACGGCACATTCCCCTGGGTCGACCGCAGCCGCAATGCCTGCGGCGTGGTGGTGGTCGATGTGCAGGCGGATTCGCAGACGGCACTCGAAACGGAACTGGAGGTGATTGAGTTGTTGCGCCGCCGGCTCGATGCAACGGCCACTCCCCCGGTGCGCGTGATTCCGGTAAACAACAATGCCGAGGCGATGCTCGACCCCGAGGTCTTGAGCGGGCCCAACATGCTGACGTTTCAGGAAGGCGATCGGGAGGCGTGGCTCGCCAGCATCGACCCCGAAACGGGCCTGTTCAACGCACCGTTCGGCTATGAGCATCTGATAACCGAAGACGGCACGCCCCTCGCAGAGTCCAACAACGGCCCGGAATTCGGGCTGGACGCAGCAGGCTGGGCGGTGTTTCTCGGCCTGGGCGCGGGCCAAGAAAAGCGCATCTGGCGGGCGACACTCGCGGGCGACACCTTCACCCGCACGC
This sequence comes from uncultured Nitrospirales bacterium, assembly GCA_964390765.1. GTDB lineage: Bacteria > Hydrogenedentota > Hydrogenedentia > Hydrogenedentales > JAGMZX01 > CAYMLC01. Next base: position 3,133 of record CAYMLC010000009.1, on the reverse strand, counting down.
CCATCACCCGGGCCGACGCCCCGAGCGGCGGCATGATTGTCAGCCGCGATACGGCCACCCCCACCACCAATCTCGTCTATCTGCGGGGCACCTCGCCCCTCGCCGAGATGTATTGGACCAACGAGGCCAGCGGGCTGGATGAACAATACGTGGCACCGTGGATCAAGGGCGATATCTGGGCGTGGTGGATGCCGGGCAACACGGACCTGCTGTTCAATCGCTACGACCGCAACGGCTACCTGCAGGTGGCCTTGCTCGATACCGCCACCGGCGACAGCCGCAACATCACCAGCGACGCCGCCGACAAGGAACTGACCATCGCCTGGCGTGCGCCGGAAGTGGGCTACGATACGCTCATCGCCGCGGTCGTCGACGAGACACTACTGCGCATCTATCGCGAAACCGCGCCGGATACCTGGACCCCGCTCTACGATTTACCCGTGCCGGCCGCATCGAACTATCCCGCATTCGGCTCGCCCGAGCCCTTTGTCTATCGCGAACGCACCTTCTTCTGCTTCAACACCGGACCCTTCGACGGCGTCACGCCAACGCCCGGCGAAATCTGGTTGATGGAGATGAACCCCGACGCACAAGCTCGCATCGAGCTGCGCGTAGACGACGGCGCGCCCAATATCTCGCGCGGCGACCCCGAGTTCTATCTCGGTGCCAACGACGTCTACGTCTTCTACAACACGAGCACCGAAGCCAAGGGCCGGCACGTGGTGCGTGCGCAGACGGGCCTGGCCACTATCGTGCCGCTGCCGGCCGGCGAGGGCGAAGGCACGCACGAAGGCAACCCGGAAGGCGCGCCGGCAGCCGAAGGCGAAGGCCACACCGAAGGCGAAGGGCGCACCGAAGGCACCACCGAAGGTGAAGGCAGCCCGGCGCCACGTGAAGGCGAAACCGAGGGTGAAGGCGACGGATGCGGACCGGGCACCTGGCACACGGCCGACCAGAACAAAGACGGCGTGATCGCGCTGTCGGAGTTGCTGCGCGTCATCCAGTTTTTCAACAGCAACGGCTTTGGCTGTCAGCCCGGCACGGAAGACGGCTACGCGCCCAACGACCCCGACCAAGACTGCTGCCCCCACCACAGCGACTATCACCCCGGCTTCACCGCCGACTGGACAATCGAGCTGACCGAGTTGCTACGCGCCATCCAATTCTTCAACCTCGGCGGCTACACCCACTGCCCTGGCGCCGAGACCGAAGACGGATACTGCCACGGAACAGGATAACCTGCGTCGCTGGCGGCGGGGTTGCTACCGGCGATCTGCGCGAGCGGGGTCATGCCGAGTAAGGTGTACGACTCGTCGCGCGTGCCCACATCGTAGTCCAGCGGCGCGATGTCGTCGTCGTATTGCGCGATCGCATTCCAGCCCAGGTCGTAGCGATACACGTCCGCACCCGCGAGGTTCGTGATCGCATTGCGGCGCTTGCCCAAGGCGTCGTACAGGTAGTTCATCTGCGACACTTCACCGGGGAAGTTGCTCGTCACCTGCGACAGCTTGTGCCCGTAGCGCCACGTGTAATCTGTCTGGTAGCTGCCCAACGTCTTGCGCGTTTGCCGACCCCAATCGTCGTAGGTGTAATTGATCGTCCCCTGCGCCGTGGTCACACTCGTCAGTTCATTCGCGTCGTTGTGCGTCATCGTGTGCGACTCGGGGTCGAGCGCGCCCCACAGCATATCGTCGAACGACACATCCGCGCCGCCGTTCACCGTCAGCTGCACAAAGCCCGCGCGCACGGTATCGGCCAAGGTCGTCTCCAGCATGAGCTCCCGCTCCGCTCCGTCCTCCGCCCACCATACCTGAATGCGGTCGCCATCGCACACCACCTGAGCAGGATACCACGTCGCGTGTACAGTACTTCCGCACTTGCGCAGGTGGCATGTGCCGTACACAGCGAAAGCCCCACACACTGGGCGGTGTGTGGGGCGGTGTCGTTTGGCGTGGTTTGTGGCGGGCAGGCCGCGGGGGATTTACCCGCGCGCGGCGAATCGCTGGGCGCTGTTGCCGCGGTCGTTGCGGCGGGGGCGGCGGGGTCCGCGCCGGGGTGGGCGCTGTCCGGGGCGGTTTTCGCCGCGGCTGTTTCGGGGGCCGGGTCCGTTCTTGGGTGCGGCCCCTGCGGCGCGCCAGGTGGAGGCGACGTGTACGGCGCCGGCCCATTCGGCGCGGTCGATGGAACGGCCGAGGCCGCGTTCGATGGCGCCGAGCGCGGCACCTTCATCGGCGGAGACGAGGGTGAAGGCTTCGCCGGTGGCTTCGGCGCGACCGGTGCGGCCGATGCGGTGCACGTAGGTCTCGG
>CAYMLC010000009.1:0-816 GCA_964390765.1 uncultured Nitrospirales bacterium | reverse complement strand
GTAGTCGTCGAAGGTCTTGGGGATATCGAAGTTGACGACGTGGGTGACGCCGCGCACATCGATGCCGCGGGCGGCGACGTCGGTGGCGACGAGCACCCGGCAGGTACCGCGGCGGAAGGCTTCGAGTGAGCGCTCGCGCTGGTTCTGCGAGCGGCCGCCGTGGATGGGTTGTGCTTCGACGCCCTGGCGCTTGAGGGCCTTGGCGATGCGGTCGGTCTTGTGCTTGGTGCGGATGAAGACGATGGCGCTCTGGACTTCGGGCCGCGCGAGCAGGTCGTTCAGCAGGCGGGCCTTGTCGTTGGCGGCCACGGTCCAGACTTGCTGGCGCACGGTGTTGGCCGCGGGCGACTTGGCCTCGATCTCGATGCGGACGGCGTCGCGCTGGAACTTGCGCGCGAGCTGTTCGATGGCGGGCGGGAAGGTCGCGCTGAAGAGCATGGTCTGGCGCGTTTCGGGCAGGGCCTCGGCGATGCGGCGGATGTCGGGCAGGAAGCCCATGTCGAGCATGCGGTCGGCCTCGTCGAGCACGAAGGCTTCGACGCGGTCGAAGCGCACGTAGCCCTGGCGCATGTGGTCGAGCAGGCGGCCGGGCGTGGCGACGATGACATCGGTGCCGCGGCGCAGCGCGGTGGTTTGCGGCCCCATAGCGGTGCCGCCATAGACGCAGGCCACGTGCAGGCCGAGGGCGCGTGCGAAGGGCTCCATGCCACGGGCCACTTGCTTGGCGAGTTCGCGGGTGGGGGCGAGCACGAGCATGCGGGTGCCGCCGCGGCGGCCGGCTGCCAGGCGGGTGAGCGCGGGCAGGGCGAAGGCGAG
>CAYMLC010000008.1:22663-24514 GCA_964390765.1 uncultured Nitrospirales bacterium | reverse complement strand
TCGTTGCTGGCGAACGCTTCCGTGATGCCCTGCTCGCTGCGGATGTCGTTGATGATGCCGACGGCCGTTTGGCCGCCTTCGATCTCCGCGATGATGTTTTGCGGGATCTCGTACTTCGCATAGCGGTGCAGGCCATCGAGAATCTCGGCGGCGGTCATGCCGGCGGCGGCGGCATTCCAGAGCGAGAGCGCGGTCAGGCGGTACGTGTGAATGTGCTCGGGCGACTTCACCAATTCGGCGAAGCCGGCCAAACAGTCGCGCGCATCTTCAAAGGCGGGCCCGTCGGTCTCGAGTAGAATCGATCGGTCGGACTGCACAATTACGGGTCGGTCTTCGCTGGCCATGGCGCGCTAGTGTAGCAGAGCGGGCGCGCACCTGCACGCCGCCCGTGCGGCTCAGGTGTTGTACCAGCCGCTGAACAGGCCAAAGAGCCAGAAGGCCTGGCAGAAGGCGACGGCGTAGCAGAATGCGGCGGCGGTGCGCGCGGCCAGGAAGCCGATGTAGCGATGCGGGCGGCGGTCGTGGTCGTCGAGCGCCGCATGGGCCATGGGTAAGGCGAAGAGCACGAGCACGCTCCAGAGGGGCCAGACGGCAAGGGCGCGCACGAAGATGGGGGCGCGCGGTTCGAAGTAGCCCTGCAGCCAGGCGGGCATGCCGGCGTACCAATCGCGCCAGGTGGGCAGGATGACGTTCTCGAGGAAGCCCTGCGCAACAAAACCGTTGCCCTGTGCCTTCGACCACTCGAACGCGAATACGCCCAGCACCAATGCAAGCGTGGCCAGCAACAGCGACACGTGCGCGCCTACGTGCGGCCGGCGGCGGGGCGAGGGTGCAGACGCCGGCGGCGTGGCGTCTTGCGGCGGCGTTGCGTCTTGCGGCGGGGTGGCAGCGGTATCGGGGGGCGCGGGCGTGTCGTCGGCGGCCGAGGTGGCGCTGTCTTCCGGCGGCGGGGCGGCATGGGGCCGTTCGGGTGCCATGGGTTCGAGCAGGCTCGACTGCGGTTGATAGGTAACCGCGGCGGGCGCGGGCACGGGCGGCGCCGCCGGCGCTTCTTCATTATGCGCCGGGGGCGGGGCGGGCGCGGCGTCTTCAATGGCAGGCGGCACGTAGTAGCGGTCTTTCTGCCAGGCGCGCGTGCGGTAGTAGGCGACAATCATCATGTAGAGCGCGATGCCCAGATACAGCCAGGAATGGGTGTAGTAGGTGATGTAACCCTGGCGCCAGCCCAGCCCGTAGAGGTAGTGGCCGGCGACCGACGAGAACAGCAGGAGGAAGATGCCAAAGGCCCAGGCCGGCCTTCGCAACTCGCTCGCGAAGAAGATCATGGGCAGCACGAGCATCATGAAATAGTAGTAGGTGGGCGCGGCCAGGAAATAGACCAGTACAAAGCAGTAGAGAAACGCCTGGCCCAGGTCGAGTCCGCGCACCAGAAAGACCGACACCAGGATTACCGCCAGCCAGACGATGCGGGCCGGATCCTTGTTGGCCGGCTCTTGGGCCGGTGTACCGGGTTCGCCGCGTCCCTCCCACTCCGTACGCCGCAGTGCGGGCCGCTCGAATTCGGCCCAGGCCGCTGGATTGGTCTCGTAGCTTGTGCGGTCGTTCGGCCATTCGGTGGTCAGCAGGTACTTGTAACCCACGCGCCAGGGCGACACATCGCTGTTGTGAAAGCTGATCTTCGCAATGTAGTGCTCGTACGACTGGCTGAGCAGCGGATGATCGACAAAGGTCGCACGCGGCGGCAGCCGCCGCTCGCTGGCTTCGCTGTCCGGCGTGTACGCGCCGACGTCCATGTGCCAGGTATAGCCCGCCGAGGCAAACACGAAGATGATGGCGGACGCACCGGTGACC
>CAYMLC010000008.1:0-22653 GCA_964390765.1 uncultured Nitrospirales bacterium | reverse complement strand
CGGGCGGCACGACGGTGCCCGGGTCGACATGCCAGACATTGGGGGCCATGGTGATCGTGCGAAAATAGATCGCCGACCCAAGGAGGGCGGCACAAGCCACGAGCAAGGTGACCGCGAAATAGCGCATGTAGCCGCGGTGAAAGCCCAGCCACGTCGTCAGCCAGTAGAGGCCGTAGACGAGCGCCGCCACCAGGCCCGACAGCAGGGTGACGACCGCCGCCGGCAGCGGCTGCATCAGGTCTTCGGCCGTGAACAGGAGCAATGCACCGAGCAACGCGGCGACTGCGAGCCCGGCCGAGAAGGCGGTGGTGAACTGGCCCCAGGCGGTTGGCGTCTCGGGTGCGGTGGCGTGGGGCGCGCGCTCCTGGCCGCGGGCCTGGTCCCAGATATCCCAGAGGATCTTGGCGCCCACGGCGAAGAGGAAGACGGCGGGGAACACGCGGCTGGCCACGGCATAGGCCGTCAGGAAACCGGCGGGCACGAAGTAGCCCTTGCGCAGAAAGCAGGCCGAGGCCACCAGGCACATGATCCAGTCGGTGCGCAGAAAGGCACCCTTGAAGTGCGAGAACCGCATGACATAGGCGGCGCCGAACAGGATGATCATGAACAGGGCCGCGCGCAGCCCAAAGGCCCAGACGACGAGCAGCGTGGCCAGGCCGATGAGGATGAGATCGAGCGAAGCCAACAGGGTCATACCGGCGGGATTGTCGGTACTGATTTGGTTACTCAGCAGGCCGCCGACAACCATGCTCCACACCGGGGTGGCGTTGTACCCCTTGTCGCCGTGCACGCCCTTCCAGCGGTGTTCGACCAGAATGGTCTTGAAATAGCGCACGTCATCCTTGAACTCCGCCCAGCGCTCCGGCGTAAAGGGCGCCTTGATTTGCTCGGCGCGGGCAAGAACGGGGTCCACGGGTATCTTGACGTTGTCGGTGAGCCGGCGGATGGTGGTCTCGGTCATCTTGCGGCGCGTGCCGTCTTCGCGCGCCGTCTCTTCGTCGGCCACGAGGGTGGCTTCGTAGAGACTGAAGTAGCTCAATTCGTGGTGGTACTTGGACCCCAGGTAGTAGTGGTAGAACTCGTAGCCGTTCAGCAGGCTGTCGTAGCGGAACTTGCCCCAGTTGTTGTAGTTGCCGAACGAGATGAATGCCGGGACCAGCATCGCGGCGATCAGCAGGCCTGTGATCGCGCCCGTGGCCGAATGCCCCAGCGTGCGGCGCGCGGCCGGTTGGGCCAGCAGGCAGAACAGGGCGGCGAAGACCGTGCCACTGAGCGCCAGCAGGTTTGCCGTGTCGAAGCGGATGCCGAGGTCGACCAGGGTCTGGTCGATGGCGGCGGCGGCTTCGAAGAGGGCTTCGGTCCAGGTGGTCTCAGACATGGTGCAGCGCGCGTGTACCTTGCAGTGCGGGGGGAACGTGGTCGCGCCGTAGCGTAGCAAGGCACGTGGGGGGGTGCAATCCGGGCGCACTGGTTGGGGCGCCCCACCCCGCTCGGCTAGACTGCGGGGGCAAGCAAGCAGTCAGGTTAGGCGCAGGCTGGCAATACGGGCACGGAGCCCCCGGCCGAAACGGGAGAGTGTGGCATGTCGGATTTCAAGGGCAAGACGGTATTGGTGACGGGCGGCGCACAGGGCCTGGGGCGGCTGATGGCCGAACGCGCGCACGCGGCCGGCGCCGCAAAGCTGGTGCTGTGGGACATTAATGCCGGCACGTTGAACGACACGGCGGCGGCGCTGCGCGGTGCGGGCGCCGAGGTGCTGACCTATGTGGTCGACGTGTCAGACCTCGAGCAGATTCAGAGCACGGCCGAGCAGGTGCTGAACGAGGCGGGTCCCGTGCATGTGCTGTTCAACAATGCGGGCATCGTGGTCGGGCGCCCCTTTGTCGAGCACAGCCACGAAGACATCGAGCGCAGCATCCGCATCAATGTATTGGGCGTGATGCATGTGGCCCGCTGTTTCCTGCCGGCCATGATTGAAAACGGCGGCCACATCGTGAACATTGCGTCGGCGTCGGGTCTGTTGCCGGTGCCCAAGATGTGCGTGTACGCATCGAGCAAGTGGGCGGTCATCGGCTGGTCGGAATCGCTGCGCGTCGAGTTGCAAGGCATGGGCCAGCCGGTACGCGTGCTGACCGTGAACCCCAGCTACATCAACACGGGCATGTTCGAAGGCGCGAAGGCGCCCCTGCTTACCCCCATCACGCAGCCGGATTGGGTGGTGGGCCGCATCATGAAAGCCGTAGAGCGGGACATGCCGGTTCTGAATCTGCCCTTCCTCGTGAATCTCGTGCCGCTGATGCGCGGCGTCCTGTCGGCACGGCTGTTCGACCTCATCGGCGGGCGCTGGTTCCGCATTTACAGTTCGATGGACGATTTCAAGGGACACGGCGGCGCCGGTCAGCCGACAACCTGAGGCCGCGGGCAATGGTGCGGGCGCGGTTGACAAGGTCGTACCGCCCATGGATAGTAGCCGAACCGTGTTGAGCCACCACGCGGGATGATTGGGGCATACACGATACGTTGTGTGCTCCATGGGCAAGACCGGCGCGCCGGGGCGCGTATGAGCGCCACACAGCGCAGGAGGTAGCGACAAGCGGCTATGGTTGAATTGGGCAAGGTAAAGAGCCTGACGTCGTGGCCCGGCATGCGCGGCAAAGTCGAGAAGCTGGTCACCGAAGCGTTTGGCGAGTTGCCCAAGGACAAGCCCGACCTGCAGGTGAAAACCGTCGACGAGATCGAGTTCGCCGGTTATGTGCGCCGGCGCGTGAATTACTTCGTCGACTCGTGGGACCGGGTGTCGGGCTGGTTGTTCCTGCCCGAGGGCAAGGAAGAGTTGCCCGCCATCGTCTGCCTGCACCAACGCGTGCCGCAGGGCAAGGAAGAGCCGGCCGGCATGAGCGGCGATTCACGGTTCAACTTTGCGCAGCGCTACGCCGAGATGGGCTATGTGGCCTTCGCGCCCGATTGCCTGACGGCGGGTGAACGGCGCATCGGCCGTGCCCCGCATTATGATTCACGCCCCTATTACAAGGCCGGCACCAAGGCCAGCCTGGCCATCAAGATGGTGGCCGACCACATGCGCGCGCTCGACCTGCTGCAGGATCAGAAGCGCGTGGATGGCGAGCGGATCGGCGTGGTGGGCCATGGCCTGGGCGCGTTCAATGCGCTGCTCTTGACGGCCTTCGACGACCGCGTGCGCGCCTGCGTGGCGAGTTGCGGTTTCACGCGCTTTGCCCAAGACAACCAGCTCGCCCGCTATTACGACGACGATGGCCTGTGCCTGATTCCGCGTATGAAACAGGTCGCGGAGGGCGAGTCGCTCGGTTTCGATTGGGAGCACATCCTGGCGCTGGGTGCGCCCAGCCCGACCCTGGTGGTGAACACGACCAAGGACACCCCCCTGCCGAGTCCGAAGAGTGCGGAGAAGGCGGTGAACACGGCGCGGCAGGTATACAAGATGCTGGGCGCGGAAGGCGCGCTCGACTATTACGAGCATGGCGGCGGCTATACCGTGACGGATGAGGTGCTGGAGTTGGCGGAGGATTGGTTCGACCGCTGGCTCTGACCCCATTGACTGCAACCGACACCCGGGGCGAATACACCGTGTCCCGGGTGTGTTTGACGCGCTAGCACAGGAGACGCGCATGTCGGTTTCAGACGCCCCAGCCGGCCAACGCCTGATTGAACCCGAAGTCACCGAGCAGGTGCAGCGCCTGGTTGCGACCATCGAGAGCGTGATCTTCGGCAAGCACGAAGTGGTGAAGCTCTGCGTGACCGGACTGCTGGCCCGTGGCCACATCCTGATCGAGGACGTGCCGGGCATCGGCAAGACCACCATCGCCAACGCCATCGCGCGCTCGATTCAATGCAGCTTCAGCCGCATCCAGTTCACTTCAGACATGCTGCCCAGCGACATCGTGGGCGTCACCATACTCGACCCGCAGGCGCGTCAGTTCGAGTTCCGGCACGGACCCATCTTTGCCAATGTGGTGCTGGCCGATGAGGTAAACCGCACGCCGCCCAAGACGCAGAGTGCGCTGCTCGAGGCGATGAGTGAATTTCAGGTTTCGGTAGACGGCAAGCCGCACCCCTTGCCGCAGCCCTTTCTCGTGCTGGCCACGCAGAACCCCGTGGAACACGAAGGCACCTATATCCTGCCCGAGTCTCAACTCGACCGTTTCATGCTGCGGGTCGAGATGGGGTATCCGCCGGATGCGGACGAATTGCGCATCATGCGCCGGCGCGACCCACACAAGGCACTGAGCGACATGTCGCCTGCGTTGACGGCAGAAGGCATGATTGCGCTGCAGGAGCGTGTCGGCCGCGTGCACGTAGACGACACCGTGGCCGAGTACATGTTGGCCTTGGTGCGGCAGACCCGCACCCACGAGCATGTGCAGCTGGGCGCCAGTCCGCGCGGGTCGGTCGCCTACTATGAAGCTTGCCAGGCGCGCGCCCTGGTGGAAGGGCGCGACTATGTGACCCCGGGCGATGTGAAGCAGATGGCGGTGCCCGTGCTCGCGCACCGCATCATCGTGCGTTCGCGCGGGGGCGACCTCGCGTCGTCGGCACGCGAGCGGGTGCGCGTGGTGCACGACATCGTCAAGCGCGTCGAGGTGCCGGTGTAAGATGCGCGCCGGGCTCCGCTCTCGCATCCGCGGCTGGCTGGCGCGCCAACCGATTCGCTGGCGGCCACCGGGCATCGCGTTTGTCGTGATTGCAGGACCCGTGTTGCTCTCCGCCTGGAACACGGGCACCCAACTGCTCTACCTCGTCTTCGCGGGGGTGTTGAGTTTTCTCGTCATCTCACCGATTGCCGGCTTCATCAATCTGCGCGGCCTGCGAATCAGCGCCATGGCCCCCGACCGGACCGCACGCGATGCGCCCTTCTGGGTGAACCTGCGCGTGGAGAACCACAAGCGCCTGCCTTCGGGCGGGCTGCGGATCGAGGCATGTGATGCGCCCGGCCAGCTAGTGGGCTACATCGATCGGCTGCCCGGCCGCGAAGCGGCACTGCTGAATGTGGAGGCCAGCCTGCCCCGGCGCGGCGTGCACACGGTGGGCCGCTACGACCTGGTGACGCGTTTCCCGTTCGGCTTGTTCGAACAACGCCGCACCGTGGGCACCGCCTGCGAAGTGCTGGTGCATCCGCGTGTTCGCACGCTGCGTGCGGGCCTGCTGGAAGCGTGGGACACCGGAGAAACGACACGCCGCTTTGCCACGGGTGATGGCGACGAATTTTTCAGCCTGCGCGAATACCAGCCCGGCGACGACCTGCGCCTGATTGCGTGGGGCGTGAGTGCGCGCACGGACAAGTGGATGGTGCGCGAGATGACGCGCGACCAGGCGCACAGCGTGGTCTTCGCACTCGACAACCGTTGTACCGGCGACATCGATAGCGAGACGGCCGAACGCTTTGAAGAGGCGGTCGAGCTCTGTGCATCGCTCGCGATCAGCCTCGCGCGGCAGCGCTATGAGGTGGGCGTGGTGCTGGCCGAGACCCAGATTCAGCCCGGGCTCGGGAAGGATCAGGAGCGGCGCATCCTGGATGCGCTCGCGCGCGGACAACTGACGACGGCCGATGACGGTACGTTTGACCGCGTGGTGGGCACCTTCGAAGCGCGCGGCGCCGCACTGGTGCTGTTGTCGCACGACCCGGCCACCTGGGGCCAGCACCGCAGCGGCAGCGAGTTGACGGTACTCGACCCGCGCGAGGTGGTGCATGCCTAATCCACCGGGTACTGGCTTGCGGCTGAGTGTGGTTGCCGTCGTGTTCTCGGGCTTCTTTGCGCTGATTACCGTGCCCTTCTACTCGCCGTTGCTGCTGGTGGCGCCGCTTGCACTGATTGCGTTCATGCCCGCGGCCGAGCGGCTGGACAAGCACTGGCCGGCCTACCGCACCGTGACCTTCTACCTCACTTTGGGCGCGTTTGGCTTCTCGATCGCGTTTACCGTGTTGACCTTCGACCTGCTCAATGGGGTGTTGACGCTGGTGGTTCTGATTCAGGGCTACACGCTGCTGCATTGCAAGGAAGAGCGCAACTACTACCACCTGTTGTTGATGGCCTTCTTCATGCTGCTCACGGCCTCGGTGCAACAGCCGGAACCCGAAGTGGCACTGGCGATGCTGCTGTTCCTGTTGGGCACCTGCGGCGCCATGGTCTTCCTGCGGCGCGAGGTGGAGCGCTATGAAGCGCGCGAGACCAGCCGCCCCGATTACGTGGGGCTGGACGAGGCCGCGCCGCGCGACCTGCCGACCGCCAAGCGCGACGTTGCAGCGGGCGGGTTCATCACGCTGATGGCGCTTTTCGTGGTGGGCCTTACGGTAGTGTTCTTCCTCTTCACGCCGCGTATCGAGGCGGGGCTGCTCGGCCGCAACTCGGCGCCCATTATGGAGACCGGCATTCCATCGACGGTGGACGTGTCGACCGGCGGGCTCATCAGCGAGAACCGCACGCCCGTGATGCGCGTGCAGTTTCCCGATGAGCCAGACGGGCAATTCGGCGGTGAAATGTACTGGCGCGTCACCAGCATGTCGCGCTATCTCGAAGCCTCGTGGACGCGCCGCGGCCTGCGCAACAACCTGTTGCCCGATGTGCCCGACCTCTTCCCGCACGAGATGATGTTCTCGCGCGATAATCCGGACAACGTCGACCGGGCGGCGCGCCCCAACTATGAGGCCGTGCGCTATATCGCCTATGTCGACCAGGTGCCGGAAGAGGGGCTGCCCGTGCTTGATTTTGTGCGCGAGGTGAGCCTGCTGGGCAGCGGCAACGCAGCGAGCATCGGGTGGGACGGCGACCGCGATTTCACGGTGCGCTTTACGGCGCGTGGCGCACGGCGCATCAATTATGAGGCGGTGTCGGAAGTTGGACGGCCTGCACCGGCGGCCTTGCGCATGGACCTGGGCGACTATGGTTACATCAACGAGCGCGACTATGAGTTGCTGACCCACCACGATCTGGCGCCGGAGACCCAGTTGCTGGTGGACAACGTGGTGGGCGATGCCACCACGGTATACGATCAGGCCATCGCGATTGAGCAGTACCTCAGCGGACCGGATTTCGTCTACACGCTCGATACCCCCACGCTCGACCCTGCCAATGCAATCGACATGTTTCTGACCGAGGTGCGCGCGGGCCACTGCGAGATCTATGCGACGGCGATGGCGCTGATGCTGCGCTACCTGGGCGTGCCGGCGCGGGTGGCGATGGGGTATCGCGGGGGCGACTGGAACGCGACCGACAGCTCCTACACCGTGCGCGAATCGATGGCGCACCTGTGGGTCGAGGTGCTCTTCCCCGACCACGGCTGGATCACGTTCGACCCCTCACCGCGCCCGGAACAAATTGATCGCAATGCCATCGAGCAGGTCGCGTTCAATATCAGCGAGTTCATCCTGCGCGCCAAGATGATGTGGTACCGCGACGTGGTGGGTTATGAGCAAGGCCCCCAGTTATCGCAGCTGCGTCAGGCTATCGCGGGTGTGTTTCCCGACCTTGGCATTGGCAGCGGCGGGGGCGGCGACCACAGCCACCAGCCACTCGAGAGCATGGGACCGCAGCGCGGCATGTTTGCCTGGCTGGCGGCGGGCCTGTTTCTGCTGGTGGCGCTCATCGCGCTGCGGCGGCACCGCGAAACCGCTGGCCAGTGGCAACCGAACGCGGACCAGGCGCGCGCCATCAAGCTGTATCAACGATTGCGTATGCAGCTGAGCCGCAAGGGCGTGCCCGTAGGCCGGCGCACCGCCGAAGAACTGCTGGCCGAAGCACAGCAACTGCCCGACATTGACCAGGCGCTGGTGGCCGAAGTGATTGAGGCCTACAACAAGGTGCGCTTCGGTGGCTACCCCATGCCGCCCGAACGGCTGCAGACCCTACTCGGTGGGGTCAAGCGGCTCCAGCAGCAACTCCGGGTCAGACGGCTCGAGGGGAGCGGGCACGCGACCGGACGGTAGCGCCTGGCGCGGTGGACGCAGGCGTTCGGTCTGGCCATCGCCCGTGATCAGTACGCCCACCGCATTCGCTTCGCCCAGCGCCACGGCCAGGTCATCGGCGCCATCGTTGTCGAGGTCGCCCGCGGCCAGTGCCCGCGGGAACGCGTCTTCGAAGGCATAGCGTTCGCGGCGAAACGTAACCAGCCGCTCTGCGTTTACGCCTGTGTTCAGGAGTACGACCACCTCGCCCGCGGTGTGGCAGGCCACGGCGGCGTCGGGTGCGCCATCGGCGTTGAAGTCGCCCACCACCAAATCGAGCGGCTCACACTCCAGCGCGGCCCGGTTCTCCCCCAGCAACACTTCTTGCGCCAGCGGAAAGCCAAAGGCGCCATCGCCAAAAAAGATGACGACGCTGTCGTCGGTGTGGCGATGCGACACGGCGAGATCGCGCACGCCATCGCCGTCGAAGTCGGCCACCTGGATACGATGCGGCAATTGTCCGCGGGAATCGAAGCGCGCGACCGCGGTAAAGGTGCCGTCGCCCGCGCCGGCCCACAGACCAACCTCACCGGCCGCATAGAGCGTGGCGGCGATATCGACGTGGCCATCGCCGTTCAGGTCTTCCAGCACGAGGTCGCGCGGGCCGCCCGGCGCAGGCAAGAGCACGGGCGTGCCGAAGTACAACTCCGGGTCACCGGGGAAGTAGACCAGTACATCGCTCGACCAGCCGGCCGCCACCGCATCGCGGTAGGTGTCGCCGTCGAGGTCGCGCACCTCGACATCGGTGAGGCCCGGCATCGTGAACAGCGGCGTGCCATCGCCATCGCGCATGCGGTGGTAACGCAGGCCCGCGTCGGGCACGGTAAAGATCTTTTGCTCGAAGATATTGTTGGGCAGATTTCGGTGCAGCGTCAGGTCACGCTCGCGCACGGCGTGCAGGCTGACGACCACCACCTCGGGCCACTTGAGCCCGTCCACATTCACCAGCTTCACCGCATAGGGGGCGAAGCCGGTTTTCAGGCTGGGCTGCAACTTCGTGTAGTTGAAGTCCTCATCGGCCAGCAAGACCGAGACTTCGTCGTTGGCCGGGCGCTGGTCGCGCGTATCGCTCAGGGTGCCGCGGTCGGCCGTCACAATCTCGGGCAGACCATCGTCATCGAGGTCGGCGATGGCGATGGCGCTGGGGTTGGCCCCCACCGGAAACGTACGGGGGAGTTGGCGCAGCGTGTCGCCCACCGCCGGCAGGCACAGGCCGAGCAGCAGCAGCGTGCAGAGGGTGCGGCTAGACATGAGGCGTGGCCGGCGTGGCGGCAAACTGGGCAGCAAGACGCAACGCCGCCAGCATGCTGTCTTCGCGCGCGAGGCCCTGCCCCGCTATGTCGTAGGCGGTACCGTGGTCGACCGAGGTGCGCACGATGGGAATGCCGAGCGTGACGTTGACGCCGCTGTCCATCGCGATCAGCTTGAGCGGAATGTGTCCCTGGTCGTGATAGAGCGCAATCACGACGTCGTACAGGCCGTCCGCCATATGGCGAAAGACGGCATCGGGCGACACCGGGCCGGCGCAGTCGTACCCTTCGTCGCGGCATTGGGCGATGGCCGGCGCCACCTCGCGCGCTTCCTCGTCGCCAAAGGCGCCCGACTCGCCCGCGTGTGGATTCAGGCCCGCCACCGCAATGCGCGGCCGCACCATGCCGAGCCGCCGCAGACCCGCATCGGCGATACGCACGCTCGCCACGATGCGTTCGGTAGTAATGGCGTCGATCGCTTCGCGCAGCGACAGGTGGCCGGTCAGATGCACGGCGCGCAGCGGCCCGGCGAACAGGCACATACGCCATTCGGTGGTGCCGCAGCGCTCGGCGATAAGGTCCGTGTGGCCCTGGTAGTGGTAGCCCGCGCGGTGGATGCCCTCCTTGTTGATGGGGCAGGTGACGAGCGCGTCGGCCGCGCCCGCCTGCACCAGCGCAATCGCAGCTTCGAGCCAGGCCACGGCCGCGGCGCCCGCAGCGGCATCGAGCGTACCGAAGCGAACGGGTGGCGCCTCGGTCTCGGCCGCGAAGACCGGCACGCCCGCAGCGGGCCACGGGTGCGGCACGTGGTCGACCGGTACGGCTGGCGGCGCCCCCGGGGCGAATTGGGCACGCGCCTGCTCGTAGACCGGCGCACTGCCAACCACGAAGGGGCGGTAGTGCGCTAGCACATCCGCATGCGCCAGTGCCTTGACCAGCACCTCCGGGCCCACGCCGTTGACGTCGCCCATGGTGATGGCGAGGACGGGCAGGGAATCTCGTGTAGCATCAGACATAATTCTTCCGGAACAACTGGGTGGGGAACGATATGGCCCGGCGGCATGATAACGAAAACGGAGCGGACAGCCCACGCCGCCACAGGCGGGAAAGCTGGCGCGCGACGCACGGCGGAATCCAGCGCGTTGCACATTCAGGCCTGGGAGGCATCGCATGAGTAGAGAGCCCACCGAAGACATTCTGGCGCGGGCGCAACGCGTACAGGCAGAGGCGGCGGCGTGTGGCTTCGATTGGCCCACTATCGAGGGGGTGCTGGACAAGTTGGAGGAGGAAGTGGCGGAGGTGCGCGCGGCACTGGCCGAGGGCAACCGTGCGGCCGCGGCAGAGGAGTTGGGCGACGTGTTGCTCGTGAGTGCGCACCTCGCGCGTTGGTTGGACACCGATGCGGCGCAGAGTCTGGGCGGTGCGCTGGCGCGCTTCGAGGCACGCTGGCAGTTGGTGCAGCGCCTCGCCGAAGAACGCGGCGTCCATGTCAAGGGTTGCGCACTCGTCACGCTGGACAAGCTGTGGGAGGATGCGAAAACCCTTATGCGCCAAGGGCCGGAACAAAGGGGTTGACACCCCCCAGATCCTTGGTGCACACTGCGCAGACGTTTCGCGCAATCGCCTTTATTTACGGGCCGATTCGCATTCGTGGATAACTTGTGGACAAGTCCCGGTGGCCGCTGCGAGGTCCATCCCGGATACCCTGTTCATCTGCCAGTTCGGGGAGTTCTGTGTCCCCCAGGCGCCTGGAGAGGTAGCGCCTATTTTTGAGGGTCCAATCCCTATACAGGAGAGGTGTATCCAGTCGGGCGGGCTGGTCCATCGAGGTGCGTTTTTTCGGGGTTGCACGTGGTGTTGAACATGTTGGGGAGGCGAACAGTTGCGAACAGCCAATGGCAGCAGCAGCGAGACGCAGCGGGAACCTGACCCCTGGGCCGCCGCACAGGGATATTTGCAGGAACTGCTGGACGACCATAGCTACAAGAACTGGTTCGCCCAGACGCGCTATGAATCGTTCGACAACGGCAAGCTGGTGGTAGGGGTGCCGAGCCAGTTCTTCGCCGACTGGCTGCGCGACCACTACATGGAAGCCGTGTGCGAATCGGTGCGGCAGGTCGCGCCCGAACTCGAATCGGTGGCCTTCATCCCCTCGGCCGAGGTGGCGCAAGCCACGCAAAAGGCGCCGGCGCCCGAAGCCGCGCCCACACCCGGTGCGCGCACGGATCAGGTACGGCGCCCGTTTCACGGGCTGAATCCGCGCTACACGTTCGACAACTTCGTCATCGGCTCGAACAACCGCTTCGCGCACGCGGCGGCACGCGGCGTGGCCGAATCGCCGGGGCGCGCGTACAACCCGCTGTTTCTCTATGGCGCGACCGGGCTGGGCAAGACGCACCTGATGCAGGCCATCGGCCACAGCGTGTTGCACGATCAGCCGAACGCCAGCGTCGTGTTCATCAGCTCCGAGCAGTTCACCAACCAATTGATCGAGAGTATTGCGAAGAAATCGACGCAGCGGTTCCGCGAGCGCTACCGCAAGGTGGACGTGCTGCTGATCGACGACATCCACTTCATCGCGGGCAAGGAAGCCACGCAGGAAGAGTTCTTCCACACCTTCAACGCGCTGTTCGACATGCACAAGCAGATCGTGCTGTCGAGCGACCGCGGCCCGAAAGAAATTCAGGGCATGGAAGATCGTCTGGTCAGCCGCTTCGAGTGGGGCCTGGTGACCGACGTGCAGCCGCCGGACCTCGAGA
This sequence comes from uncultured Nitrospirales bacterium, assembly GCA_964390765.1. Taxonomy (GTDB): domain Bacteria; phylum Hydrogenedentota; class Hydrogenedentia; order Hydrogenedentales; family JAGMZX01; genus CAYMLC01. Next base: position 10,669 of record CAYMLC010000008.1, on the reverse strand, counting down.
CGCGGGTGGCCATCTTGCAGAGCAAGGCGAAGCACGAGAGTTTGAAGGTGCCGGAGGATGTGCTGCGCTATATCGCGACGTATGTGACCACGAACATCCGCGAACTCGAGGGCGTCCTGATAACGCTGTTTGCGTACAGCCGCCTCAAGGAAGAAAAAATCTCGCTTACGATGGCGGAAGAAGTCTTGCGCGACCTGGTCGGCAGCGAGCGTATCCGGCCCGTCACCATCGACAATGTGATGCGCGTCGTGGCGCAGGAGTTCGACGTGCGCATCAGCGACATGCGCGGGCGCAGCCGGCAGCGGCAGGTGGCCTATCCGCGCCAGGTGGCGATGTACCTCGTGAAGACACTGGTGCCCGGCATCTCGCTGAAGGATATCGGCGAGGCCTTCGGCGGCAAAGACCACACGACCGTGCTCTATGCGGTAGAGAAGCTGGCGAAGAGTGCCAAAGAAACACCCACTGTACGCAGCACGCTCGACAAGCTGACCAAGCAAATCCGCGACTACAAGCCCACAAACTGACGCCGCCACCGACTCGGGAGTAGCGGCGCGTATCCGTGCGTTTCTGGTAGGCTAATTGAAGGCAAGAAATCTGTTGCCCGGCACGTTGGTGCCAGGCAAGCTGCTGCCACGCAAGCCGCCGATGGAGACGCAATGGCCATGGCCGTGCTCGATGTAAAGCTGTATCCCGAGGACCCGCTCACGCAGAAGGCAACGCCCTTTGCCGCGGTGGGCGAGGACGTGCAACAGCTCGCCGCCGATATGCTCGAGACGATGGAGGCCTACGACGGCGTGGGCCTGGCCGGACCGCAAGTCGGCGTTTCGAAGCGTATCTTTGTCCTGCGTGAGCCCGAGGGCCAGCCGATGTGTCTGGTCAACCCCGAGATACTGGAGCGCGACGGCTCGGAGATGGGCGAAGAAGGGTGCCTCAGCATTCCGCAAATCTTTACCGACGTGCCGCGCGCGACGCGCGTACGCGTGAAGGCGCTCAACGAGCGCGGCGAACCGGTCGAGTTTGAGGCGCACGACTTTCTGGCGCGGGTTATTCAGCATGAGTATGACCACCTCGACGGTCTCGTCATCTTCGACCGCGTCGACGTGTTGACCCGCGAGGCACTGCTGCGCGAGTGGGAAGACATTCGCCGCCAACTGCTGGCCGCGCGCCGCTAAGCGCGCATGTTTCACACCGCCCCTTCTTTCGAACGGCTGGTCGATGCCTTTCACCGCTTGCCGGGTATCGGGCGCCGCACGGCCGAGCGCCTGGCGCTGCACCTGATTACCGCGCCCCCCGGCGAGGCTGAGAACCTGAGCACGGCGGTGCGTGCCGCGCGCGAGCGCATCGGCCTGTGCGAAGTCTGCGCGCTGCCCACCGAGGTGCAGCCCTGCGTCGTGTGCAGCGACCACCGCCGCCAGGCGAATCTGCTGTGTATTGTCGAGCGGCCGGCGGGCGCCATCGCCATCGACAAGTCGGGCGCCTACCGCGGGCACTTTCACGTGCTGCACGGCGCACTGAATCCGCTCGAAGGCATCGGCCCGGCAGAGTTGCGCCTGGACCGGCTGTGGCGGCGCATCGACGAGGGCGGTGTGGAAGAGGTGATTCTGGCCACGAACAGTACCAGCGAGGGTGAGGCCACCGCGCTGTATCTGGCGCGGCAACTGGCCGAGCGCGGCGTGCGTGTCAGCCGCATCGCACAAGGTGTGCCGATGGGCGGCGGGCTGGAATATGCCGACGACGCGACGCTGTCGCATGCGCTCGAGGGGCGCACGCGCCTGTGACCCTTGCGTAGTCCGCGGCGCACGCCGCCGCTATACTGGAGCCCATGCCGAAGTCTGCCCCCACCCACGCGCAAGAGGCGCGCGCACGCCACGCTGAACTGGCAGAAGCGCTGCGCCGGCACGACCGCCTGTACTACGTGGAAGCGCGCCCGGAGATCTCGGACCAGGCCTACGACGCCTTGATGGCGGAGTTGCTGGCGCTCGAAGAGGCGCATCCGGAACTGGTAGCGCCCGACTCGCCCAGCCAGCGCGTGGGCGGCGAGCCGACGGGCGATTTCCCCACCGTTGCGCATGCCGTGCCCATGCGCTCGATCGACAACACGTACAACGAAGAAGAGTTGCGCAAGTTCGACGAGCGCGTGGCGAAGGGGCTCGACGGCGAGCCGTACCGCTATGTGGTGGAGCTCAAGCTCGACGGCGTCGCCATGTCGCTGCGGTATGAAAATGGCGTGCTGGTGCGTGCGGCCACCCGCGGCGACGGCCAGCGCGGCGATGATGTGACCCCGAACGTGCGCACCATACACGCGGTGCCGCTGCGCCTGGCAGACGAAGCACCGCCCGCGCTGGAAGTGCGCGGTGAGGTGTTCATGCGGCAGGACGAGTTCGAACGCGTGAACCGCGAGCGGCGCGAACGCGAGGAGGAGGAGTTTCGCAATCCGCGCAACACGACCGCGGGCACGTTGAAGCAGAAAGACCCGGCTGCGGTGGCCCGGCGGCGGCTCGAATTCTACGCCTACGAGATGGTGGTGGACGCGGGCGGTGATCCGCCGCTGCGCCATGCCCATACGCTCGAACGCCTGCAGGCGCTGGGCGTACCCGTCAATCCACATTACCGGGTGTGCGGCGATATCGGCGCCGTGCTCGACGCGTGCCACGAGTGGCAGGCGCGCCGCACAACGCTGGACTATGAAATCGACGGGCTGGTGGTGAAGGTCGACGACCGGCGCCAGCGCGAGGACCTGGGCTTCACCAGCAAGGCACCGCGCTGGGCGATCGCGTACAAGTTTCCGGCTGAAGTGGCGCAGACGCGCCTCAAGGAAATCCGCGTGCAGGTCGGCAAGACCGGCACCATTACGCCGGTTGCCGTCATGGAGCCGGTACGGCTGGCAGGCACCATCGTCCAGCGCGCATCGCTCTACAACTTTGATGACCTGCGCAAGAAAGACGTGCGCGAAGGCGACCTGATCGAGGTGCAGAAGGCGGGCGAGATCATCCCACAGGTCCTGCGCTATGTGCCCGAAGCGCGCCCGAAAAACAACAAACCCTTCCCCACGCCCGAGGCGTGTCCCGCGTGTGGTTCAGCGGTACGGCAAGACCCCGAGGGCGTGTATCTGCGCTGCGTTAACCTGGCGTGCCCGGCGCAGGTGAAGGAGCGTCTCATTCATTTCGCGAGCCGGGGCGCACTCGACATCGAGGGGATGGGCCCGGCGGTTATCGAGCAACTGGTCGACAGGGAACTCGTGCGCACGCCGGCGGATCTATATCAACTGACGGCAGCGCAACTGCAAGAACTCGAGCGGCTGGGAGAAAAATCGGCCGCGAATCTGGTCGAGGCGCTCGAGCGCAGCAAGCAGCAACCGCTCAGCCGGGTACTGTTCGGGCTGGGTATCCGCCATGTGGGTGCGCACATTGCCGAGGTGCTGGCCGCGCACTATGGCGACATCGACCGGCTGATGCAGGCGGATGCCGCGGGGCTGAGTGCGATTCATGAGGTCGGCGAGGTCGTGGCCGCAAGCGTGCACGATTTTTTTGGTGCACCGGAGAACCAGGCACTGGTTGCGGCGTTGCGCCAATCGGGCTTGCGCTTGAACGAGCCGGGGGCGGGTGCAGATAAAGGAGCGCGCCCGCTGACTGGTAAGACCCTCGTGGTGACGGGTACGCTGGCGCGCTACACGCGCGAAGAGATCGAGTCGCGCATCAAGGCGCTGGGAGGCCGTGCCGCATCGGGCGTGAGCAAGAAGACCGACTATCTGGTGGCTGGCGAGAAGGCCGGCTCGAAACTGAAGAAAGCGCAGGAACTGGGCGTACCCGTACTCGACGAAGATGCGTTCGACGCGCTGGTGGCGGACGACTAGGTGGAAGCGCGCCTGAACGCTCCGCCCACGCTCGACATGCAGGGCGGCCGCGCCATGCTGCAGGAGGCCCGCGCCAAGCGGCTCAACCGCGGCGACACGCTGGTCGTCGACCTGGCGGGCACCGAGCGCATGGACTCGGGGGGTGGCGCCTGGCTGATCCAGTTGGCCGACCTCGCACACCGGCAAGGCGGCGCGCTGCGCTGGGAGAATCAGCGGGGACAGGTCGAGGAGTTTATGGAGCTGGTGGCGCCTACGCTGGAGCCGAAGCCGGGCACCAAGAAGCCGCCGCGCAGCCTGTTCGAGAGCGTAGGCCGCGTGACGCTGAACGCGTGGGGAGAAGGCAAGCAGTTCTTCACGCTGATTCTCGACGGCCTCTACTGGACGCTGCTAGCGCCGCTCGAAGGCAAGGGCTTCCGCACCAACCTGATGATTGAAGAGTTGGACGCGATGGGCGTGCGCGCGGTGCGCATTGTCGTGCTGATGAACTTCCTGCTCGGGCTCATAATCGCCATGCTTTCGGCCAAGCAGGTCGAGAGTTTCGGCCTGCAGATTTACGTCGCCGACCTGATCATGATCGCGTTCGCGCGCGAGCTGGGCGCCATCATGACCGCGGTGGTCGTTTCGGCACGCACGGGCGCGGCTATCGCGGCGGAAATCGCCACGATGAAGGTGCAGGAAGAAGTCGACGCGCTACGCGGGCTCGGGCTCAACGTGGTGCAGTACATCGTGGCGCCGCGCGTGGCGGCGCTGCTGATTGCCCTGCCCTGCCTCACGGCGCTGGGCATGGGCGCAGGGGTATTGGGGGGCGCGGTCTGGGGCTATCTGGTACTGGGCTTCGAACCCTCGGTGTGGGCCAACCAGACGCTCAATGCCGCCACCTTCTCTGACATCTTTCAGGGCATGCTGAAAAGCTTCATCTTTGCCATCGCCATCGCGATTATCGGCTGTCACAATGGCCTGCGCGTGAGCGGTGGTTCGCGTGGGGTCGGCCTGATGACGACGCGCGCGGTGGTGCAGGACATCTTCATGCTCATCGTCATCGACATCATTTTCGCCACCATCTTCTACTACGTGCTCGACTAGGGAAAACGCAGCGTGTCCGATGTAATCGTAGAAGTCGAAGACCTGGTCGCGCATTACGGCACCACGAAAGTGCTGGACGGCATCAGCTTCGACGTGCGCGAGCGCGAAATCTTCGTACTGATCGGCGGCAGCGGCAGCGGCAAGAGCACGCTGTTGAAGCACATGTGCGGCCTGATGTTGCCGACCAGCGGGCATATCCGCTTTCGCGGCGCCGACCTGGCGACCATGGACGACGACGCCCTGAGCAAGATGCAGCGCAACATCGGCATTGCGTTTCAGTCGAGCGGACTCTTCAACTCGCTGACGGTGGGCGACAACGTGGCCCTGCCCCTGCGCGAATATACGGACTATGATGCCGCCACGATTGAGGCGCTGGTGCGCATGAAGCTCAGCCTCGTAGGCCTGGCGCAGGCAAAGGACCTGATGCCGAGCGAGTTGTCGGGCGGCATGAAGAAGCGGGCCGGTCTGGCGCGCGCGCTGGCGCTCGATCCGCCGTTGCTCTATTTCGACGAGCCGTCGGCCGGCCTGGACCCGATAACCGCGAGTGGGCTCGACAACCTGATCCTCGACCTGCGCAATCTGCTGGGCATCACGATTGTGATCGTTACGCACGAGCTGGATTCTATACGAACGATAACCGACCGGCTGCTGATGCTGGACCGCGGCAAGGCGATCTTCTGCGGTGGGCTGCAGGAAGCACAGGAGAATGGGCCGCCGCGCGTGCGACAATTCTTCGAGCGGCGCCCGGATGCCTTTATCAGCCAGCGGCCGGCCGTGTAAGACGACGGCATAGGAAAGCATTATGGCCACACGCGGACAACGTATACGGGTGGGCGCCTTTCTCGTGATTGCGATGGGCGCCATGGCGGCGGGGCTCGCCTTCATTGGCGGCTATGTGGGTAACCCCGGGCGCGTGCATTACATCGAGTTCGAGGAATCGATCATCGGTCTCGTCGATGGCAGCCAGGTGCAATACCTGGGCGTGCCGATCGGCAAGGTGACGAATATCCAGGTCACCAACCCCGACCGCGCGCAGGTGACGGTGACGATCAACCCCGAGCGTGTGACGCTGTATCGCGGGGTGCGCGCGCAATTGGTGCTCATCAGTTTCGCGGCCGGCACTATGGCCATCGGTCTCGAGGGGGGCGACCCGGCCGCGGGTGAACTGCCGCCGGGCGCCGAGATTGATGCCGCGCCCTCTACGCTGACCGCGGTCAGCTCGCGCGTGGAGGAAATGATCGACGACTTCGACAACATTGTGGTCTCGCTGAGCACGGGCCTCGAGGGCATGGAAGCAGGTCAACTGACCCGCATGGTCGAAGACGCCGATGAGTTGATCGAGAGTGCGAACGGTTTCATTAACGACGGGCGCGAATTGGTGGCCGAGGCCAACGACACCCTGCGCAGCGTGCGCGGCGATGTGGAGGGCATCATCCGCGATGTGCGCGAAGTGAGCGACGATGTGGAGCAGTTGGTCAAGAACACCGACGAATTCCTGGTGACCGCGCGCCGGAAGGTCGAACCCCTCGACCTTGCCGAGACGGAACAAGAGCTGCAGCGCCTGCTCGCCAATACGGCCGACCTGAGTGAACGCATCAACATCATCGCCGACCATTTCGATGAGACGACCAAGATCGTGCTGCATCAGGCGAGTAATGTGGAGTATGCGGTCCGGCAAGGCGTCGGCCAGATGGCGGATGCGCTGGAGCGCGTGCAGGCGCTGGCCATCACACTGCAGGAAGACCCGTCGGCGCTGCTGCGCGGGCGGGGCCAACCCCGGGAGAACTGAGCGATGCGCCCCATCGTGTGCGCCGCGCTGAGCGGCCTGTTGCTGTTGAGCGGCTGCCTGACCGCACGGGAATACGTGCCCATCGCCCAATACCGGCTCGAGCTGGCGGACCCGGTGGCGGCGGCCAACCCGCGCGCCGCGACGGGCAGCCTGGGGCTTCGCCCGCTGACCGCCGCTCCCGCGCTCTCTCGGGACATGAACTACATCGAAGCGAACGGCCGGTGGCGCGCGCTGGCCAATGCGCAATGGGCCGAGCCGCCCGCCGCCGTGGTAACGCGCGCCCTGCACGATTGGCTGGCGGCAACGGGCGCCTTCGAAGATGTGGGCGTGGCGGCAGACATGTCGCTGCCGGACTATGTGCTGACGGGCGACCTGCGCCACTTCGAAGTGGACCGGCGCGCCGAGCCGGCCATGGCGCACGTGGCGTTTACATTTAACGTGCGGCACAACCTGTCACCCGACGTGCTGGCAGCGGGCGAAGCGGCGGCGCGCGTGGCCCTGCCGAGCGATGATGCACCGGGCTTTGCCGCAGGACTCCGGGCCGCCCTCGCCGAGGCGCTGGCCATCGCAGCGAGCGACATTACTGCAGCCGCGCACGCGCAGGCTCCATAGGCGTGCCCGGCCTCCATACCCGCCCGCCGCTGTGGGCCCTGCTGACGGCACTGTGCGTCGCCGGTTGTGTGGCCGCGCTGGCCTTTGGCCTGCCGGGGCCGGCGGGCGTGGCCAAGATGGCGGCCTCGTGCGGCTTTCTGGGCATGGCCTGGTCGGTGGGTGCGCTGCGCCTGCTCTACGGGCGCCTGATCGTGGCGGGCCTCTTCTGTTCGTGGTGGGGCGATCTGTTTCTCATCTTCAGTGGCGAGGCATTCTTCCTGCTCGGACTCGTCGCCTTCCTGTGTGCACATCTCGTCTACGGTGCGGCGTTCATCTTTGTCGGCGTGCGCGCCTCGGCTACGGCCGGTGCGGCCGTGCTGCTGCTGGCGCCCAGTGGCGTCGTCACCGCCTGGCTCTGGCCAGAGCTGGGCGGGCTGACGGTGCCCGTCCTGGGCTATGTGCTGGTCATCACCGCGATGGTCGCGCTGGCCATCGGCGCATGGTCGGGCGGCGGCAACTGGTGGATGCCGCTGGCAGCGGGCCTGTTCTATCTGTCTGATATACTGGTGGCGAGACAAGCGTTCATGACAGAGAGCGTGTGGAACCCCGCTATCGGACTGCCGCTCTACTACGCCGCACAAATCGCCTTTGTACAGGGCGTGGCGGTGCACCGGCGCATGTGCGCAGGCGCGGCCTAGCTACTGGAATGGCGGCGCGCGCCGGGGCTGTTGTTCCCGTTATGAGCGAAACGACACCACATCTCCTCATCTACGACGGCGAATGCCCCATCTGCCAGCGCGCACGAGACTGGGTGATGGCGCGAGCCCGCGCGGGAACAGTAGAGCCGCTGCCCTGTCAGGATGAACAGCGGGCCGAACGCGCGCCGCAAGTCGACGCCGCCGCCTGTATGGAGGCGATGCACTTGGTGGCGCCCGAGGGCACGACCTATGTCGGCGAGGAAGCCTTTCCCCCACTCTTGCGCCTGCTGCCCGGCTATGGCTGGCTGGGCCGGGTGATGCAATGGCCCGGCGTGCAGCACCTGTCGCCGGTGGTCTACCGCTGGATTGCCCGGCACCGCCAGAGCCTCGGCGCATGGCTGCCTGCTGAAAAGGGCGGTGCACACTGCAGCATTGACGGAGATTGCCGCTAACCATGCTCGAATGGCCCGCCCTGCTGGGCACGGTGTTAGCCTTTGCCGTGGCCTATCTGCTCGTGCTGTACGCGATCCAACTGCGCACGCGCGACGCGGGCATCGTCGATTTCGGATGGTCATCGGGCCTCGGCATCGCCGCGTTGTTTCTGGCCATCGCGGCTTCGGGCGACCTGTACGCCCGCGTAGCCATGGCCGCCGTGGCCGTGCCCTGGAGCGCACGGCTGGCCTACTACATCTTCTCTGACCGGCTGGGCCACGAAGAAGACGCGCGCTATGCCATGCTGCGGGAAGGCTGGGGCGATGCCGCACCGCAACGCTTCCTCGGGGTCTTCCTCATGAATGCGCTGCTGGTGGCGGGCTTTGGCCTGTGCTACCTGGCGGTGGCACTGCAGCCCGACACGCCGCCCCTCCCCCTGCTGGTGGCGGGTGTCCTGGTGGGCTGGGGCGCCATCGCGGGCGAGAGCATCGCGGACCGCCAGTTACAGCAATGGCGACGCCAACCGGAGAACAAGGGCAGAACCTGCCGCGCAGGACTCTGGCGCTATTCGCGCCACCCCAACTACTTCTTCGAATGGACACATTGGTTCGCTTACGTCATCCTGGCGGTGGGCAGCCCGTGGTGGCCGGTTACGCTGCTGGGTCCTGCGGTGATGCTCTTTTTCCTTTACCGCTTCACCGGTATTCCCTTTGCCGAGCGCCAGGCCATCAAGAGCCGCGGCGATGACTACCGCGCGTATCAGCGCACGACAAGTCCCTTCATTCCCTGGTTCCCGCGCGAGGACCAGGCTTGAGCACAGCCGCACCGCGCCTGCCGCGCTGGCTGAAGGCGGGCTATGGCGTGTCCGAATTGGGCCTCGCCGGGGTCGAGGTCATGCTGCAGTTGCTGCTGCTGGAGTTCTACACGCGCGCGGTCGGTCTCGACCCCGGCCTCGCCGGGCTCGCCCTCGGGCTGGCCGTGTTGTGGGACGCCGTGACCGACCCTGCGATGGGCGTCATTTCCGACCACACCGGCCTGCGCGCGGGCCGGCGGCGGCCCTACATCCTGGGTGGTGCCCTGTTCCTTGCGACGGCCTTTTTCTGGCTGTTCCACCCGCCGCAGTTGGACACGCAGGCCGCACGCTTTGCCTATCTGCTGCTGGGTTTCATGCTGGTCAATAGCGCGATGACCATCGTCGCGGTGCCCCATTCGGCATTGGGCGGCGAGATGAGCAACGACCGCAACGAGCGCACCGAGATCTTCGGCTGGCGCCTGCTGTTTCGCAACGGCGGCTTCTTCCTGGCGGTGCTGATTCCCGCCATACTGGTGGGGATGGACGGCGGCGGCGCCGAAGCGGAAGCGGCCTCGCGCGGTACGGCCAGTACGATACTGGCCGTGGTGGTTGCGGCTACCGCCATGGTAACGTTTCGGGCGGTGCGTGGGCACGATGCGCCGGCCGAAGGCGCGGGCCTGCGCCGCATCGGCCGCGAACTGCGCAGCATCGTGGGCGGGCTGGCGAGCGTGCTGGCCAACCGTGTCTTTCTGCCGTTGCTGCTGGCCTACACCCTGAGCTGGGTAGGGCGCACGCTCAACGTCTCACTCGCGCTCTACTACTACAAGACACGCCTGCAACTCAGCGAGTCCGCCATCTTCACCCAGGTGCTGGTGGTGTTCATGCTGGCCATCGTGGTCAGCATTCCCCTGTGGGTGTGGCTGGGGCGACGCTACGGCAAACGCATGCCCGCCTTCTTCGGCGCACTGACACTGGGCGTGATGACCTTTATCGTCTATCCGTTTCTGCCTATCGGCGCCGTGGGGCCGGCGCTGCTCACTGTCAGCGTCGTTGGTGGCTTTGCTGCGGGCAGCATCATCCTGTTCGACTCGCTGGTGCCGGACATTGTGGACTACGACGAGTTACGCACTGGCGCGCACCGCGAAGGACTCTACTTCGGCTGTTGGTTCTTTGTGACCAAGCTGGCGCGTGCCGCCGGTCTGGTGTTGACGGGCGGGCTGCTGTCGGCGGTCGGTTATGTCGAGGGCGCGGAAGCGCAGGCCGAAGGTGTGGCGTGGCGGCTGTCGCTCCTGTTCGGCCCGGGCGTGGGCGTGTGGTTCATCGCCGGCGCGATGGTGTTTCTCTGGATGCCGCTGACTACGGCAAAGCACGCGCAGGTGCAGCGCTTGCTGGCGCGGCGGCAACAGCGTTCGTAGGCCAGCCGTTTTCCT
>CAYMLC010000007.1:0-24814 GCA_964390765.1 uncultured Nitrospirales bacterium | reverse complement strand
GCGCCCTTGGCAAGCCTTATTCCCGCAATGGGTTGCGCGGGGTATGCGGTGTTCGAGTGGCGGGCCCGGCCGCCCTTTGCCGTCTCGACCGGGCGTGCTAGACTCACGCCCCGTGAGCACTGTCAAGAAAACACCCGCGCACCGCCTGCAACTTCCGCACGGCTTCAGATTCGGCGCCAGCCTCTGCGCCTACAGCGTCGAGGGGGGCAATACCCACGCCGACTGGGCGCACTGGGAGCAGCGGCCCGGGCGCATTGCCGACGGGGCCACGGCGCACCGGGCCGCCAATCACGCCGAACGCTGGCGCGAAGACCTCGAAAACGCCCAGCGGCTGGGGCTGGATACGCTGCTGCTGAATTGCGAGTGGAGCCGCATCTGCCCGGATGGTCCGGCGGCGGAAGCCGCGGTGCTGGAGCACTACGCCGCGGTGCTCGAGGGGCTGTCCGCGCGCGGTCTGCGGCCGATGGTCGCGCTGCAGCATACGACCCTGCCGCAATGGCTGGCGCGCGAGGGCGGCTGGGCCGCGCCCCATGCCGGCGATGCCGCGGCCGCCTATATCGATGCCGTCGCGCGGCGGCTGGGCCCACTGGCGCCGGACTGGCTGCTGGGCATCGAGCCCCAGCACGCGCTGCTGACCACGCACGAGGCTGGAAACGGACCCACCGCGGCCACCGGTGGCCGGGCCTTGCGCCGCGCGGTCGCTCGCTGGGCCGGCGCGCACCGGACCCTCGACGATGCGCTGCAGCACTATGCGCCCGGCGCGCGGCTGGGCTATTCGGTGCGGACGGGTACCTACGCCCCGCTCAGCCCGTACTCCGTGTGGGACCTGCGCGCGGCCGAGCAACTGCACAACCTGCGCGAACGCTGGCTGGGCGAGGCCGTGCGGGCGGCGGGCGGGCGCATCGATTTTCTGCTGGCCAGCTACGACGGGCTGCGCACGGCGGGCTTCCATCCGCGCGCGCTGGCCACGTGGGGGGCGGCATCGCTGGACGCGCGCGGGCGCCGTTTGGGCCCGGGCGCCTTCACGCCGGCACCACCGGGGCTCGCGCAGGCACTTGAAGCGGCAGGGCTGTGGGGGGTGCCGGTCTACTTTGCCGGCCACCATACGCCGCCCGCCGACGACACCACCCGGCTGCACACGATGCTCGACACGCTCGAGGCCCTGAATGAAGCGGCCCGGCGCGGCGTGCCCATCGCCGGCTACTTGCATCGTTCGCTGCTCGACGGCTTCGAATGGACCGCCGGCTATACGCAGCGCTACGGGCTGGTGCATGTCGACTTTGCCACGCAGGCGCGCACGCCGAACCCGAGCGCATTTGCCCTGCGCGATATCGCCGCGGCCCGGGGCATCACGCCCGGCGTATTGCGCCGCTACGCGCCCGATTGGCCGGGCGCGCACGCGGCCCGTGTGGCGGCCTGATGCGTTACCTGGCGTTCGAGGGGGGCGGCACGCACACCACCGCGGGCCTCTACGACGCGGCGGGCACGCTGCTGGCCGAGGCCGAAGGGGCGCCCAGCAACCCTGTCGCGTATGGACTCGACGGAGCGGCGGCGGCCCTGGCCACGCTGGCGCGCGACCTGTGGCCAGAGAGCGAGACCGAGGTGGCGGCGCTGGCCGGCATCGCGGGCGCACACGACCTGGCGATGCGCCGCACGCTGGCCGAGCGCCTCTGCGCCGCGTTGCCGCTGCAGTGGGCGCGTGTCACCGAAGACCTGCAGCCGATGCTCTACGCGAATGCGCCCGAGGGTCCGGCCGTGCTGGTTATCGCCGGCACCGGGGCCAACGTCTTGGGGCGCGCGGCCGATGGCACCACGGCACAGGCGGGGGGCCGCGGCACGGCCTTTGGCGACGAGGGCAGCGCCTGGCAAATCGGCAATACGGCACTGCGCGCGGCGGCCTATGCCTGCGACGGACTGACCGGGCCAACGGCGCTGGCCGAGGCCTTGCCCGCCGCGGCGGGCGTAGACCGCTTCAACGATTTGGTGGTGTGGGCGCATGCGGGCGGGAAAGACCGCATCGCCGGCCTCACGCGGGCGGTGGCGCAGTGCGCCGAGCAGGGCGACGCCGCGGCCACGCAGATTGTGCAGGAACAGGCGCGCAAACTGGCGCTGTATGTGCGCGCGGTGGTGAACCGGCTCGGGCTCGAATACGGCACGCCGGTCTTTACGCATGGGGGCCTCTTTGACCACTACCCCTTCTACCGGCGCGAATTCGCCGAAGCCCTCGACATGTATTGCGCGCTCGAAGCACAGGAGCCGCCCTATCGCGGGCACCGCGCCGTGCTGGAGCTGCGCCACCTGACGGTGTGCCCGGACTGGCTGGCCGAGGCGCGCCCCGGTGAAGCACAGACCGCGGCGCAGCCGCGCACGCTGGACCAGTTGGAAGCGGGCGAAATCGTGACGGTGATGCGCGAAGCCAACGCGGCGGCCGTAGCGGCCACCGGCGTGCCCGGTCTGGTGGAACTGGTGGCGCGGGCGGCGGCCTGTATCGAACAGGGGGGCCGCATCATCTATGTGGGCGCGGGCACCAGCGGCCGGCTCGCGGCGCTGGATGCGGCGGAATGCCCCCCGACGTTCGGCGTGGCACCCGAACGCGTGGTGGCCGTGGTCGCCGGTGGGCCGGGCGCGCTGACGCACAGCGTGGAAGGCGCCGAAGACGACACGGCCGCCGCCGCCCGCGACGTGGCCACCTTGGCGCCCGGCGCGCGCGACCTCGTGATCGGCATTGCGGCAAGCGGCACCACGCCCTATACCTGCGCGGCGGTGGCGGCGGCCCGGGCGGCTGGGGCACAGACGGGCTTCCTCTATTGCAATGCCACGGCCCGGCCAGCGGCCGACGTGCCGGTGTGTCTGGAGACCGGCGCCGAACCGCTCGACGGCTCGACCCGGCTGAAGGCGGGCACCGCCACGAAGTGTGCGCTCAACACCATCAGCACGGGCGCCTTCGCGCTGGCGGGCTATGTCTATCGCGGTCGGATGGTGGGCGTACAGCCGACCAACGCCAAGCTGCGTACACGGGCCGTGGACATCGTGCGTGCATTGACAGGGTGCGCCGCGCCCGCAGCACAGGCCGCGCTGGGAGAAGCCGGCGGCGACGTGCGCGTGGCCACACTGATGCGCGCGCGCCACCTCGATGTGGCGGCGGCGCGCGAACGGCTGCACGAGGCGGGCGGCCGCCTCGACCGGGCAATCGACGATGACTAAGCCTGCGCCGCGTATAGCGCCGCTGGCCTGCGCGCTGGTACTACTGGCCGCCCTGGCGCCGGCGGCAGGGGGCGAACCCGTGCGCGTGCTGCTGGGCATGGGGCCTGAAGTGCGCATCGAAGCCGGTGGGGCGCTGCGCCTGGGCGGCGAAGTGCTGGCGGCCGGCACACATACCCTGACCAGCAACGGTACATCCACCGCGCAACCGCTCTGGCGGGTCTACAGCAAGAGCTTCGGACTGGCCGAGGAGAGCGAGCGCGCAGCGTACATGGCGACGCTACGCGGTGAACATGGCCTGGAACCCGCGGTAGAGTTGCTGGGCAAGACCTACACCACGGCGGCCGGCATGAGGCTCGATTGCCGCGAGGCGTGGATTCGCGTGGGCACGGACCTGGATGCGGCCGCGGCGACGGCGTTGCAGGACCGGCTGAAGAGCCAGGAAATCTGGGCGTGGAAGCGGCCGGTCTACCCCGCCGCGGCAGCGGGCACCATCGCCGTGGGGAGCGCGCGCTTCGCCTGTGGCGCAACGGGCACGCCCCTCACCAGCGATACACCCTTTACCGTGGCCGGACTGGCGAGCGCGCCCGGCGAGCGCTTTGCCGGGGTGCAAGCCTTGACCCTCTACCCCGCCCCCGGGGGCCTGCACGTGGTGGCAGCCCTGCCGGTGGAGGAATACCTGCGCGGGGTGGTACCGGCCGAGATGCCAGCACTGTGGCCGGCCGAGGCGCTGAAGGCCCAGGCCATTGCCGCGCGCAGCGACATCTTCGCGCACTGGGGCAAGAAGCACCATGCCGAGCCCTGGGACTACACCGCGACCGAACTGTCGCGTGCGTTTCGCGGGTCGGACAAGTGGCACCCGGCAAGCGATGCGGCCGTGGCTTCGACCGCGGGCAGCGTGCTGACCGACGGCGCGCGCATCATTCCGGCGGTCTTCAGCGCGGTGTGTGGCGGCCATACCGAGAACAACGACACGGCCTGGAGCGGACCGCCGGACCCGAATCTGCGCGGCGTGCCCGATTATCCCCCACCCCACTACCGCGAAACGGGCGTGGCGGCATGGCTGACGGACCCGCCCGAGGCGTATTGTGCGGCGGCGCGCGATTTTCGCTGGACCGAGCGCGTGCCGGCCCGGGCGCTCGAGACGGGGCGGCGCGGGGTCTCGGGGCGCCTGCACTGGGTCCGCCACAACGGCGAGACGGTGCACAAGGATTATCCGATACGGGTTGCGCTGGGGCGGCTGCACAGTACACTGTTCACCGCGCAGGCCGTCGAGGGCGGTTATCTGCTGCATGGGGGCGGCCGCGGCCACGGCGTGGGCCTGTGCCAGTGGGGTGCGCGGGGGCGCGCGCTGGCCGGCCAAGACCACGCGACGATGCTTCAGCAGTATTATGGGGGCGCTACGCTGGTGCGGTTGAGCGGGAACGAGGAAGGGTAAAGAGGCTTTGAATCTGGAAGTGTTACGCAGCAAACCCGCTCGCCATGTCATCGGCCTGATGTCCGGCACGTCGAGCGATGGCGTCGACGCGGTGCTGGTGCGCCTGAAAGGCGCGGGCGACAACCTGGCCATGAAGCTGATGGCCTACGAACACCTGCCCTACGGCCAGACGCTGCGCACGCGGCTGATGTCCGAGCACCTGGGCGCGCGCGATGTGTGCCTGCTGAACTTTGAACTGGGTGAACAATTTGCCGATACGGTGACCGCCCTGCAGGCGAAGGCACAGGAAGAGGGCATCGATGTCGATTTCGTGGCCACCCACGGCCACACGCTGGGCCACTATCCGAAACCCACGCACGAGAAGACCGGCACGCTGCAGATTGGCGAGCCGGCGCTCATCGCCGAGCGTACGGGCCTGCCGGTGGTGTCGGGCTTTCGTGCGCGCGACATGGCGGCCGGCGGCCAGGGTGCGCCGCTGGTGCCCTATGCCGACTGGGTATTGTTCCGCAAGCCCGAGCGCACGGTCGCCTGCCTGAACCTGGGCGGTATCGCCAACTGGACCGTGGTCACCGAGGCGTTTGAAGAGGTGCGCGCCTTCGACACGGGTCCGTGCAACATGGTTATCGACGCGGCCATGCGCCAGTTGTCGAAGGGACAGTTCGACTACGACCAGGACGGCAAGACCGCGGCGAAGGGCGTGATTATCGATGAGTTCCGCGACTACCTGCTGAGCCACCGCTACTACGCGAAGGTGCCGCCGAAGAGCACGGGGCGCGAGGAATTCGGCGCGGAGGTCTATCTGCGCGATGCACTGAGCGCGCGCCGCGAACATGGGCTGGAAGACTTGGTGGCCACGATCACCCATGCGGTGGCCCAGTCCATCTGCGAGGCGTTTCAGCGCTTCATCGCCAGCGAGCAGAAGGTGCAGCAGGTGATCGTGGGCGGTGGTGGCGCGCGCAACAAGACGCTGATGAAGCTGCTGCGCGAGGGGCTGGACGGCATCAGCGTGTTCACCACCGACCAGTACGGCATTCCGCTGGGCGCGCGCGAGGCCATCGCCTTTGCGATTCTGGGCAATGAAACCATTTTCGGCGCACCGAGTAATGTGCCCGGGGCCACGGGCGCCCGGCACCCCGTGGTGCTGGGGAGTATCACCCCGGCCTAGCCGCAACGAAGAATCGAGCAGGAGGCCGCGTGCGCGCAACCGTTGTCTTTTTCGTTTTCACCGCCGCGCTGATAGCGCTGGCCCCGGTGGTACCGGCCCAACCCCTGGAACCGGCGAGCTGCTTCGCGTACGGCGGCGTGATTGTCGAAGTGCGCGGCAGCGACTTTCCCGCCCAGCCCACCGTGACCTTTGGCGGTACCCCCGCAGAAGTCGTGAGCGCCACCGCCGAGCGCATCCGCGTGGTGGCGCCGCCGCGCCCGCCCGTGCCCGGCATGTCCAGCGAACGCGTCACGGTGGTGGTGTCGGGTGGTGTGGTCCCACGCACCTACCCGGAGGCCTTCACCTACGTCGCCTCGACCGTCGGCCCCGAAGGCGCCGTCACCGCCTTCACCTTCGACCCGGCCGCCCCCGCAACGCAGACAGTCGTCACGCCCGAGGGAACGGCACAACTGACCATTCCCGTCGCCAGCCGCGCTATGACAGTGCCCGGACTGGTGGCCGGCCTGGTGCAGGTGGGCGCAGCCCCCGCCACGCTCGAGACCGACGAGATTGCGGCGGGTACCCCCATCGTGGGCGCCGCCGATTTCAGTGTGCACTTCTTTGAAGACCCGGGCGCCGCACGGCCCGACACGCCGGGCGCCTCGGTCTATGCGCCGATTACGGACTGGAGCTACGACCCGGGTGGTGCGGGGCCCCAGATGACGCTGGCCCTCGACGCGACCGGCACGCTGAGCGCGGGCGAGGTACGTGCCGGCACCACGCTGTGGGCCGCGCGCACGACCGTCGATCCTGTCACCCGCATCGCCACCTTCGACGGGCCACCCTTCACGCGCTATCAGTCAACCGTGCTGCGGAGCGAAGTGGTGGACGGTCTGCCAGCCAGCGACGCGGCCCCGGCCGGTGCGGTGCTGGTGCGCTTTTTCGAGACGGGCGCCTTCAGTCTGCGCACCGGCGCGTTGCCACCCCCGAGTGTGGCGGCGGGTGTGCGGATTGATACCGAGCCAGGCACGCTTTCGGCACCGGCGAGCGGCGGCACAGTCGTGCCACTGACCGCTCTGGCCGGGGGCCTCGCCTGGGTCGACCGGGTGGAACTGCGCACGATGGACGGTGCGGTACAGGCGTCGGCCGACAGCGCCAACTTTGCGGCGCCGGCGGGCACGACCGAATCGGCCCTGAGCTTTACGCTGCCGCCCACCGGGTGCGACGGCGTGCTCGACGTGGTGGTCTTCCTGGCCGCCGCGCCGGATACGCCCTTTGTGACCTTGCAGCGCGTGCTGCAGACCACTGGCGCAGGCACGCCCTGTGGCGCCGCGGGCGGGGGCTGTCCGGCAGGCACCACGCGCGACCTGGGCGGCGATGCCGCCCGCACCCTGATCATTTCGCTGGTCGCGGGGGTGCTCGCGCGGTGGGCCTTGCGGCGGCGTCAACCCGCCAGCCACACCCCCAGCGTGGCGAGCACGGCCAACACCGCGCCGTAACCCAGACACACGGGTGCATTCGCGCGAATGAGGCGCCCCTCCTGACCGGGGCAGCCGAGCGACGCACACACCGCAAGCGTCGTGTTGAAGTTCAGCATGCTGCCCGTGGCGCCGCCGGCGGTCTGGCCCGCCACGATCCAGGCCGGCGCGAGGCCCAGTACCTGTGCCGTCTGATACTGCGGCGCGGCGAACAGGATGTTCGACATCGTGTTGCTGCGGCTTACGACGGGCCCCAGCAGCCCGATGTAAGGCGCAATTAGCGGATAGAGCACACCGGTATGCGCGGCCGCCTGGCCGAGGGCCTCGAGCAGGCTGGGCGCGGCCTGGCCGTCTCCGCCGTGAATCATGAGCTGAACCATGGCGACGGCAAAGAGCATGGCGGGCAGCGCGACGCGCAGTTGATACAGCGTCTGTCCGAGGGCCGCGAAGCCATCACGCGGGCGCAGGCGAAAGAGCGGCAGCGCCAGCAGTGCGGCCAGGCCGAAGGGTACCAGCCCCAGATTCTCGAGCGGGGCGAAGTGCCAGGCCAGACCCGCGCGCCCGAGAAAGGCCTCGGTCTCGAACGCCGCGGACGCCAGCCATGTGCGCACGCCCAGGCCCGGCATGCGCGTGGCCAGCAACACAACCACCACCAGGGCGAAGGGCGCCCAGGCCGCGAGCACGCCCACACGCAAGGCGGCCGGCGGGGTGGGTTCGGGATGACCTGCGGGCCACGTCCAGGGCGTGCGGGGCCGGAGAATGCCGGCACGCGCGGCGGGCACCACGATGGCGAGGCCCACGAGACTCCCGGCGATGGCAGGAAACTCGGGCCCCAGCAGCCACGCGGACAGCAGGTAAGGCACAATCATGGCGGCACCCGCAAAGAGGGCGAAGGGCAGCGCGCACCACGCGGCGCGGGTATGGCCGTGCGTCAACCGGGCCAGCAGCAACAGCCCCGCAGGCGGCAACAACAACCCCGCGCCAGCGTGCAGCAGGGCCACGCGCAGGGTAAGGGCCGCGGTGAAGGCGGCTTCATCGGGCACGGCGAAGCCCGAGGTGACCATGCCGGCGGCCGCCTCGACCGGCAAGCCGCCCGCCGCAAACGACACGGGAGTGCAGTTGTAGGCGAGGCAGACAGCCGCGGCGGGCAGTGCGGGAAAGCCCAGGCGCACCAGCAGCGGGGCAGCGATTGCGGCGGGGGTGCCGAAGCCGGCAACCCCCTCGATAAGTGCGCCGAACAGCCACCCCACGACAACCGCCTGGACGCGCGGGTCCGGCGAGACGGCGCGAAACCCGGCCGTGATCGTCTCGAGCGCGCCGGCCATGCGCAGCACGTTCATGAGCGTGAGCGCGCCGATGATGACCAGCAGAAACTCGCTGGCCTTCGCCGCGCCAAAGGCGGAAAAGACGGCGATATCGAAGGCGGGCATGCGGTAGAGCAGCATGACGAGGGCGGCGGTGCTCAGCCAGGCCACGGCGAGCGCCGTGCGCGCGGTCCAGCGCGCCCCCGCCATCAGGCCCAGCGCCAGCGCGATGGGCAAGAGTGCAGCCAGGGTATACAGCGGGGGGCGACTCCGCTCTTCGCGAACCGGCGCTATGGTGTCGGCTGGGTCGAGGGATTGTCCAATCGCGCGAGTGGAAGTGCCGCATCCGTTCTGCTATACTTCGGCCTTGTGAATGGCGGCCTCTAAACTCCTATAGACACTACGCTTAGGTCGATGTGGCCGCACCGCCTGCCAGCCGCGGTCAGCGCTACCCCATTCTGGCACATACCGCGCGGAGATGTTCTGTGTTCGGAATTCTCAAACACGTATCCGCCCTGTTTTCGCACGACATGGCGATCGACTTGGGCACCGCCAATACCCTGGTCTACGTCAAGGGACAGGGTATTGTGCTAAGCGAGCCTTCGGTGGTGGCCATCAACAAGGACACCAACAAGCCGCGCGCGGTGGGCAATGAAGCCAAGAACATGATCGGCCGCACGCCGGGCAACATTGTGGCGATTCGCCCGATGAAGGACGGCGTTATCGCGGACTTCGAGATTGCCGAGGCGATGATGCGCCACTTCATCCAGAAGGTCACCAACAACCGGCGGCTGGTCTGGCCGCGGGTGGCGGTCAGTGTGCCGTCGGGCATCACGCCGGTGGAGGGCCGCGCCGTAAAGGACAGCGCGTACAACGCAGGCGCGAAGCAGGTCTTCACCATTGAAGAACCGATGGCGGCGGCGATTGGGGCCGGGCTGCCCGTGCAGGAGCCGCAGGGCTGCATGATTGTCGACATCGGCGGCGGCACGACCGAAGTGGGCGTGCTGTCGCTGGGTGGCATCGTGTTTCAGCGTTCGGTGCGCGTGGCCGGCGACGAGATGGACCAGGCGATTATTCAGCATCTGAAGCGCACCTACAACATGATGGTGGGCGAACGGACGGCGGAAGAGATCAAGATTGCGATCGGCAGCGCATTCCCCTTAAACGAAGAGTTGGAGATGCAGGTGAAGGGGCGTGACCAGGTGATGGGACTGCCGAAGATCATCACGATTACGTCGGAAGAGATTCGCGAATCGCTGCGCGAACCGGTGAGCTCCATCGTGGATGCCGTGCGCGTGACGCTCGAACGCACGCCGCCCGAGTTGTCGGCCGACATCGTGGACCGCGGTGTGGTGCTGGCCGGTGGCGGCGCGCTGCTGCGCGGTCTCGACCAGTTGCTGGCGAAGGAAACGGGGCTGCACGTCGGTATCGCGGAAGACCCGTTGACGGCGGTGGTGATGGGTACGGGGCGCTATCTGGAGGAGTTGCGGCATTTTCCTGACGACCTGGGCTGAGCCGCCCACAACCGGACAGAGTTGCTGAAGCGAGGCGCATGGCCAAAGGACCACGGAGTTTCGAACACCGCGCCGAGGTGCTGTTGATTGCGCTGCTGGCGGTTTCGCTGTTGTCGCTGATATCGGGCGCGCGTGGCGCGTTCGTGCGTGATGGCGTGCGCACGGCGGTGGCCACCACGACGTACCCCTTCGTGCTGGGGATGAACATTGCCCGCGATACGGTGGAGTACACCCTGGATGGCGTGCTGCGCTACGACGACATCGTGGCGGAAAACGCCGCGCTGAAGCAGGAGCTGACGGCCTTGCAGATGGCGCTGGCCGAGAGCGTGGAGACGCAGGCGGAGAACCAGCGGCTGCGCGAGAAGCTGGCCTTCACCCGCGATACGCCAGGGCTCGAGCTGCAACCGGTGAAGGTGCTCGAAGCACTGCGGGGGATGTTGACCATTGACGGCGGCAGTGTGCACGGGATCGAGCCGGCGATGCCGGTACTGGCGCCCGGCGGCGTGGTGGGCACGGTGATTGAAGTGGCGCCGCTGACCGCCAATGTGGCCACGCTGCACCACCTGGATTGCCGCATTGGCGCGATGGTCCGGCGCAACCGGATTCGCGCGTACGACGGTATCATCCACGCGAGCGGCAATGACCTCTCGCGCATCTGCACGATGCAGTTCATCGACATGCAGCACGACGTGCGCGAAGGCGACCTGGTCGTGACGAGTCCGGAGAGCCTCTTCCCCACCGGCTTTCCGATTGGGCACATCACCAACGTGCGCCGCACGGGCACGCTCTGGAAGACGGCCGAGGTCGAGCCGACGGTGAACCCCTACAGCCTGGACGAGGTATTTGTCGTGCGCCGCGCCGAACGGCCGGCCACCGACCTCGGCGCACAGACGGCCTCGGCCGAACCGGCGCCGGAAGCAATGGAAGACCCGGGAGCGCCCGGCGAGGCCGACGGCGTGACCCTGGCGGAGTTGCGCCCGATTCAGGAGCGGCTGGCGCCATGAGGCTGGGCGAGCACTTGCTATGGCTCGTTATCGTGGTGCTGGCCGCGCTGATGCAGACCACGTGGATGAACATCCTGAGCTTTCGCGACGTGACGCCCGACATCGTGCTGCTGATCACGGTGTACTTTGGCCTGCGCGATGGTGAAGAGCGCGCCATGCTGACCGGGCTGCTGGGCGGGCTGTATCAAGACGTGACCAGCAACGCCGTGCTGGGGCATCACGTGTTGTGTCTGGTGCTGGTGGGCTATTTCGTGGGGCGCATGTCGAGCCGTCTCATCACCGAGCACCCGGCCGTGAAGGCGGCCATCGTGTTTGGCGCATCAATTGTGCAGGGACTGCTCTTCACCATGATCGCCTACGTGCAAGACCCGACCATTCGCGCGCTGTACCTGGTGGTGACGACGGTTATCCCGACGGCGTTCTATACGACCGTGCTTACGCCGATCCTGCTGGGGCTGTTGTGGATGTCCTTTCAGCGGCGGCGCATGGCGGGAGGGCCCGCCTGATGACGCCCGCCGAAGAAAAACGCAAGGGCCCCGAGCGCTACCCCGGCGTGGTGTGGCGCCTGCAACTCTTCGCGATTTGTGTGGCGGTGGCGCTGGGCCTGCTGGCGTGGCAATTGTGGCAGGTACAGATTGTGCGGCAGGCCGAATTCACCGAGCAGGCGCGCGACAATATGGTGCGCCCGCAGCGCCTCGAATCGGACCGCGGCATCATCTACGGGCGCAATGGCAACATCATTGCCGACAACCGGGCGGCGACCGACATCGTGTTCGTGCCGGGGGAATGTCCGCAGGACGCGCGCGAGGCGGTGGCGCAGCGCATCGATTCCTTGTTCAACGTGGAGGCCGCCTGGCTGCTCGAGCGGGCCGAAGCATTACAGCGCGAGCCTTTTACCCAGATAACGCTCAAGCCCGATGCCACCCGCAGCGACCTGGTGCGCGTGGAAGAGCTGAACCACCTGCTGCCGGGCGTCATCAGCATTGCCCGGCCGCAGCGCCGCTACCACTATGGCGAGACCGCCGGCGCGATCCTGGGCTACCTGGGCGAAGTGAACCAGGCGGAACTGGAGGCATGGAGCGACCTGGGTTACCGGATGGGCGACGTGGTGGGCAAGGCCGGTATCGAGCTGCAATACGAGCACCTGCTGCAGGGTCAAGACGGCTTCATGATGGTGACGAAGTATGCAGCGGGGCGCCCGCAATTGCGCACCAACCGCATCGGTCTGCCCGTGGTGGCGGCCTACGACAGCCTGGGCCAGCCGCTGGAGGAATTGAACCGGCGCGACCCGGAGCCGGGGCAGGCGCTGCACCTGACGCTGGACATGCCGCTGCAGGCCTTCTGTGAACAGCGGCTGCGCGAGACCGGCAGCGTGGGCGCGATTGTGGTGCTCGAAGCCGACACGGGCGCCGTGCTGGCGATGGCGAGCAATCCCACCTATGACCCCTCGGTCTTCGTCACGCATGGGCGCGGGCGCGAGCGTATGGCGCTGCTGGAGGACTCCGACCGCCGGCCCATGGCGCACCGGGCCTATCGCGCGCACTATCCGCCGGGCTCGGTCTACAAGATACTGGTGGCGGCGGCCGCGCTGGAGGAAGGGGTGGTAACGCCGGAGACCAGCTACTACTGCCCCGGCCATTTTCAGTTGGGCGGCCGTGGACACCGCTGGCGCTGCTGGCGGCGCAGCGGCCACGGCAACGTGGCCATGGTCGATGCGCTGGCGTACTCGTGCGACGTCTATTTCTATAACGTGGGATTGAAGCTGGGCGTCGACAAAATTGCCGAGTGGTCGAACCGCTTCGGACTCGGTGTGCCGACGGGACTGGACCTGCCGGGCGAGTTACCGGGGCTTATCCCCACGCGTGCGTGGAAGGCGGCGCTGCACGCAGACCAGCCGGTCTGGGAACAGCGCTGGTACGACGGTGAAACGGTCAACCTGAGTATCGGCCAGGGCGACGCCACATCGACGCCGCTGCAGTGCGCGGTCTTGATGGCTTCGGTGATGAATCCGGGGCGGCGCGTACGCCCCTTCCTGAACCAGGCTGTCGGCCCGCTGGATACGCCGCGCCTGCTGAGCGACGAGACCCTGCGCGTGGTGCAGGAGGGCTTGCGCCAATGCGTGGTGGATGGACCGCCTGCCCCCACGGGCACGGGCCAGCGCGCGCACCTGGAAGGCTACGACATTCTGGGCAAGACCGGTACCGCACAGACGGTCAGCCTGCGCCACATTCAGGACTACGCCACAGTCGAAGACATCCCCTACGAGAAGCGGCACCACGCGTGGTTCGTCGCCGGGGTGATGGACCGTGAGCCCAACATCGCGATTGCGATTCTGATCGAGCACGGGCACTCCGGCGGCAAGGCGGCCGCCCCCTTCGCCGCGGAGGTGATCTCGTACTTCTACGAGGGCGATGCCCAGCGCGCGATAATGGCTCAGGCGGAAGCGGAGGAGGACTGATGGCGGGGATGCCCATCGGCGAAGCACAGCTCGTCACCACGCGCTACCGCTTTTTTGACTGGCGCAACATGCGGCATGTGGACTGGCTGATGCTGGGCGCCACGCTGGCGCTGGCTATCGTCGGCTGGCTGACCCTCTACAGCGCTAGCCGCAGCAGCGACGTCTTCACGTGGTGGCGGCAGATCGCATACTTCGGCGCGGGCCTGGCCCTGCTGGCGGCGGTCGTCTGCTTTGACTATCGCTTCGTGCTGGGCTTTGCGCCCATCATGTATCTGGGCGCCGTCGCGCTCCTCTTCGCGGTGACCCAGTTCGGCACCGAGGCGAAGGGCAGCGAGCGCTGGCTGGACCTCGGGCTCTTTCGTCTACAACCCTCCGAGCCGGCCAAGGTGGTCATGCTCTATGCACTCGCGTGGTATCTGTCCTTGCTGGGCGCGCGCATCCGGCAGATATGGTGGTTCGCGCTCACCTTTGTCCTGGCGGGAGTCCCCATCCTGCTGATTCTCGAGCAACCCAACTTGGGCACGGCCATGACCCTGGTGCCGTTGACGCTGGTTATGCTGTTTACGGCGGGCTGCCGCTGGTGGCACATGGGCCTGGTGGCCCTGGCGGCGCTCTCGATAGTGCCGCTGCTGTTCTGGCAGCTGCATGACTTCGAACCCACGCTGACGCGCGAGGAAGTGCGCGCGCTGCCCGAGACCGAATGGTACGAACTCGAGTGGTATCAGAAGCTGCGTATCTATGCCTTTCTGAATCCCGAGGCAGACCCGCAAGGTTCGGGCTGGCAAACGCGCCAGAGCATGATCAGCGTGGGCAGTGGCGGCATGACGGGCAAGGGCTATCTGCAGAGTACGCAGACGCCGCTCAATTATTTGCCCGAGCACCACACCGACTTTATCTTTTCTCTGTTTGCGGAGGAACACGGCTTCGTGGGCGGCGCCGCGCTGATTGCGCTGTTCGGCCTCTTGCTGATGCGGGGCACGCAGTTCGCGCGTGAGTCGCGCGACATGCACGGCACCCTCTTGTGCGTGGGTGCGGTAACCGTCTTGTTCTTCCACATTTTCGTCAACATCGCAATCACGATTGGGCTGATGCCGGTCACAGGCATTCCGCTGCCATTTCTGAGTTTTGGCGGCAACTTCTATCTCACGACCATGCTGTGCATCGGCATCTTGCTGAACGTGCCCATTCGTAAATACATGGTGGCCGATCGCGCCTGACGGCGTGACGCGCCCGGTGCGTCATGAAAGAATTTTTTATCAACGTCAATCCGCTCGAGACGCGCATTGCGCTGCTCGAAGAGGAGCGCCTGGCCGAGATGCAGGTGGAGCGGCAGGAGAGCCGCGGCACCGTGGGCAACATCTATAAGGGGCGCGTCGAGAATGTGGTGCCCGGCATGCAGGCGGCGTTCATCGACATTGGGTTCGAGAAGAACGGTTTCCTCTATGTGTCGGATATCGCTGGCGTAGAAGGCACGACCGACATCACGATCGAGAACGGCGTGCCAAAGCCGCGCTCGCGGGCCAAGCGCGCACAGCGCAACATCTCGAGCATGCTGAAGCCGGGCCAATTCGTGATGGTGCAGGTGATGAAGGAGCAGTTGGGTACGAAGGGGGCGCGCCTCACGAACTACATCACCATACCCGGCCGCTACATCGTGCTGATGCCGACGCTGAACCATCTGGGCGTCTCGCGCAAGATCGAATCGGCTAAAGAGCGCGACCGCCTGCGCAAGATCCTGAACGCGGTTCGGCCCGAGGGGCTGGGGCTTATCACGCGCACGGCCGGCGAGGGCCGCAACAAAGAAGACCTGCAGGCGGACGCGAAGTTTCTGGTGAAGGAGTGGAACCGGGTGCGCGCGCGCTATGACCAGGTGAACAAGCCCACCCTGCTGCGCGAAGACTTGAACCCGGTACTGCGCGTAATTCGCGACCGCATGGGCGACGATGTCGACCGCGTGACGATCGACGACGAGGCCGAGTACAGCCGGGTGCTGAATTTCCTCGACACCTTCGCGCCGGACCTGCGCAAGCGGGTGAAGCTGTACAAGCAGAAGCGGCCGATGTTCGAGAAGCAGGGTATCGAGGAGCAACTGAAGGCTGCGCTGCGCCGGCAGGTCTATCTGAAAAGCGGCGGCAGCATCTGCATCGATCCGACGGAGGCCCTGGTCGCGATCGATGTGAACACGGGCAAGTTCACGGGCAAGAAGCAGCTCGAAGATACGGTATTCAAGACGAACATCGAAGCCGCCACCGAGATTGCGCGGCAAGTGCGCCTGCGCGATATGGGCGGCATTATCGTCATCGACTTCATCGATATGCTGTACGAGCGCAACAAGCGCGAACTGTTGCGGCACCTGGGCGAACAGCTCAAGCGCGACCGCGCAAAGACGACCATCAGCGAGATCAGCGAGTTGGGCATGGTCGAGCTGACCCGCAAGCGCGTGAAGCACAACCTGGTTCGCGCCCTCTCGCAGACGTGCCCCTACTGCGAAGGCAGCGGCATGGTGCGCAGCGTGACCACGGTGACGTTCGACACGCTGCGCTATCTGCAGAGCCTGTTCTGCCAGTCGCGTGAGAAGCACGTGATCGTGCAGGTACATCCCGACGTGGCGCGCCGCCTGCGCACGGAACACAAGTATCTGGTCGATGCGATGGCCACCGAGTTCAAGCGCGAGATCAGTGTGGAGTCGGTGAGTGACTTCCACATCCACGACGTGCGCGTCTTACGCGCGCGCACGCGCGACCCCGTGCAATAGGGCGTTACGCGTTCAGCTTGTCCTTGTAAGGCTCGTACTGTCCGCCTTCGGCGATGCCGGCCGCGCGCGCCAGAATGTCGGCGACTTCCGCTTCCGCCAGCGGTTCGAAGGCCTTTGCGATGGCGAGGTTCGCGCGCAGATGCGCCATGGTGTCCATGCCGCTGACCACACTGGCGATGGGCAGGTTCATCACGTAGCGCATGCAGTCGGCCGCCGACAGTGCCCCGCTCTGCGCCAAGTGGCCGGGCGTGCCGCCCAGTGTCTTCATGGCAATCACGCCGATGTTCTGCTCGCGCAGCCGCGGCAGTACCTGCATCTGGAAGCTGTTCCAATGGTGGTCGGCGGGGTTGAGCGGCATCTGCACGGTATCCCAGGCGTAGCCGCCGTCGAGCATTTCCAAATGCCACTCGGGCCGGGTGTGCCCCGTGAAGCCGAGATAGCGCACCTTGCCTTCATCGCGCGCCTTCTCCATCTCCGCCATGAGGTCGTTGGCATAACAGAGGCTCGGGTCGTCGTCCTTGTGGATCTGGTGAATCTGCCACAGGTCGATAACATCGGTCTCGAGCCGTTCGAGACTGGCCTCGAGCTGGCGGCGCGCATAGTCCGGCGTGCGCTTGGGGTGATAGTGCTTGGTCATCACGAAGACGCGGTCGCGGTAGCCGTCGCGCATCGCCTGCCCCATACGCCGCTCGCTGCGGCCGGCGTGATAGATGTAGGCGTTGTCGAAGAAGTTGACCCCCTCGTCCACCGCCGTACGCATCAGCCGCACGGCTTCATCATCACTCAGCACATTGTGGCCGATGTGACTGCCGCCGATGCACAACAGCGACACCGCCTCGCCTGTCTTGCCCAGCGTGCGGTAGGGCATGCCATTGCGCCGTTCCGCCACGGCCGGCGGCGCACCCAGCATCGCCGCCGAGGCAGCAGCCAGCTTCAGAAAATCGCGGCGCGGCAGTTCCATGGAGTGGGCCTCCTCTGTGCGCGAGCGTCGCACAGCTTTCCCGGCAACATCAAAGCGCGGCCGCGCACGGCCCGGGGGCACGTGACCGGCTGGCCCCGGGTTGGCCGGGGGTGGCATGATGACGCGCGGCGGCGCAGGATGCCGCGGCGGGTGGTTCAAAGCGGGAGTTACGCGGTCTGATGGATGCGCAAGGCTATATTCTGTATGCGCTGCTGCTGTTCTATGTGGCGATGTCGCTGGTCTTTTTCCTCAGCCTGCCGCCCGGGCCCCGGATGCGCACGCTGTATGGGCTGCTGTCGCTCGGCTATGGCCTGGCGATTCTGGCCTGGCCCTATAGTCCGCCGCCCTGGCTGACGGTGGTGGCGGCGCTGCTGGTCACCGCGGGCTATGGCCTGTGGAGTGGCACGCTGTACCGGCAGCCCGTGGCGCATCTGGCGCCGGCCTATGGCATCACGATGCTGGCCTGGCCGGAGCCACAGGGCGAACTGGCGACGGTGGCGGCGGTGGGCATCACGCTGTTGGGCTTCTTGCTGATTCACCGTGCGCCGGCGCCGGCCGCACCGCACGACGCGCACCACTAACTCGTGCCGGCGCCGCTGCAGGTATTGGCAGGGCTCGATGGCGCCCCGGCGCTGGCCCTGGCGGCACACGCCGAGGCACTGCGCGCGGCGGGGTGCGGCGGGTTCACGGCTACGCTGAACGGCACCGGTGACCCACGCGTGCCGGGGCTATCGCTGGCGGCGGTGCGGGCGCTGTCGGAGGCGGAGTTGGTGGTACATGTACACGTGCTG
Source organism: uncultured Nitrospirales bacterium (assembly GCA_964390765.1). Classification (GTDB taxonomy): domain Bacteria; phylum Hydrogenedentota; class Hydrogenedentia; order Hydrogenedentales; family JAGMZX01; genus CAYMLC01. The sequence continues at coordinate 6,766 of CAYMLC010000007.1, read as the reverse complement.
AGCGAGAGGCCGGACCGCTGGATCGAGGCGCTGGCCGCGGGGGGCGTGCGCAGCGTGGCGGTGGCCGTCGAAGGGGTAACGCACCTGCACCGCACGCTGGGGCTGGCGCAGGAACTGGGCCTGAATGCGGGGGTGTTGTTGCGTCCCGGTACGCCGCTGACCGCGCTGACGTATGTATTGCAGATGCCGCAGCGCATTGTGTTGTTGACCGAAGAGCCGGGGCGCAGGCGGCAGGCGGTTCTGGGGGGCACCTACGATCGCGTGCGGATTCTGCGCGAGAACCTGCGCTATCACCGGCTGCGCACACGCTTGCAGGTGGCGGGCCACATGGCGCCGCACGAGGCCGCACGGCTCTCGCGCCTGGGCGCCACGGAACTGGCCGTGCACGGCATGCCGGGCGCGCCGCAGGCGCTCGACGCCGAAGCCTACACCACCTTCGCCGAGCAGTTGGCGAGTACCGGCCCCGAGGCGTGAAGGCTCAGTGGTGGGCGGCGGCTTTCGCGGCGGCGTTGTCGGCCGGGCTGCCGATGCCGAGGGCGGCGCGCACCCACCGGCCGTAACCGTGGTCGATGACGGCGCGCTCGCGAAAGGCGGGAATCTGCATCATGCGTGCGTGCAAGGCGGGCAGGTTGTAGTAGGGCACGTTGGGGAAGATGTGGTGGTGCGGGTGATAGTTGATGTTGCAGGGGCAGATGAACAGGCGCTCGAGCCAGCCCGCTTCGACGTAGCGTGAACTGGTCAGCTCGTCTTCGAATACCGTCTCGGCGTGTTCGGCGATGCCGCGCACCTTTGTGCTGAAGCCGACGAACAGGACGAACGGCACAAACCACAGGCACAGCACCGGCAACCACAGGTTGAACAGCGCGACCACCCCCAGGAAGCCCAGACCAAAGGCGATGTAGGCGGCGCGCTCGCGCCAACCCAGCTGCACGCGGCCACCGTTGGGCATGAACACCACGAGCAAGGTATCGGCCAGATGCTTGATGATGGCCTGACGCAGGCCGCGCCACCCCCCGCGCGCGTGTGATGAAGCGTGGGCGTAGGCCGCATCGTGGTGGCCGGTCTTGTGCAGGATGGCCACGTCGGGGTCGAGCGGCGAACCGAGGTAGGCGTGATGGGCGAGATGGTCTTGCTTCCAGGCCTGGAAGTAGACGCCCGCCGGCGCGCAGATGAGTTCGCCGGCCAATCGGTTCCACCGTCGTCCGGGGAAGAGGCGGTTGTGCGAGGCGTCGTGCATGATGACCGAGAGCGCAACCTGGCGTGTGCCGATGGCCACAGCCGCCACGAGCCATACCGCCCAGTGGGGCCACCAGAGTGCCACGCTGAAGGCCGCCACGATAACAGCGTAGTGAAAGCCGAGGCCGGCCGCAGCGCGCCACGGCCGGATACGGCTGAGCGCGCGCAACTCGTCGCGCAGGGGCGCACGCTCGATGACCGGTGTAATGCCGGGAATCTCGACCTTCTGGCCGCGAATGGTGCGCACGGGCGCCGCGTCGCGTACCGGTGTATCGGCGGTGGTTGCCATAGAGTGCCCTGAGTACATGCCTACGTCACGACCCGGCACGATACACGATTGCGGGAAATCAGGCTAGCGTGCGAGCAGGCGCAGGCTGCGTAGTTGCAGGGCGCACGTATCTTCGAGGGGCGGGGTATCGATAGACAGCCCGATGCGGTGGATGGTACCGCGCCAGTTCGAGTTGGCGATGACGGGCTGCCACTCGGGCACGATACGGTGATTGTGCCAGCGCGGGTATTCGGCAAAGGGTTCGCGCACACCGGGGCGCGTATCCCAGCGCGCGGTAACCGCCGGCGACAAATCGACCGGCCCGCAGGCGTAGTCCCACGTGGGCTGCATATGCCCGACACGCGCGCTGTCAAGTGCGATGTCCTGCAGTTCGATAGCCATGCCGCTGAAGCCGGGCGGCACGCGCAGCCCCGCTTCCGTCATTTCGACACCCGGCGCGAAGTAGAGTGTTGCATCCGGCAGCCCGACTATGCGCCCGTTGACGAGGTCGACCTCGTAGACCACGGGAATCTCGGGCACGGTCTGCACTTCGCGCAGGGGCGGCGCGATGTATCGCCAGAACACGGACAGTGAATCGGCCAGGCCGATGTCGATGGTCTCATCGGGAATGGCGCGGCTGTAGCTGCGCACCTGGGTCTCGGTGTTGGGGTCGAAGGCAATTCCGAAACTCAGCCCGCGCAAGACGATGCCCAGCGGTACCAGTGCGCCGATAGCCAGCATGGCAAGGGTCGCACGGTAGCGCCAGCGCTGTTCCTCGTTCTCGGGTGCGGTGGCGAGCGCGCGGCCCACCGCGAGCAACAGGACAATGAGGCCGGGTATCGTCGACTTGTAGGTGAAGTCATTGAAGACACCCATGCGGTACCACGGGGCGAAGAGGAAGGTGGCGAGGGCGACAAAGAACCACACCCGCAGTGCGGGGTCGCGCGGCACGATGTGCGGGCAGACGAGCACGAGCAGCCCGAACTCGAACAGGTAGAAGGCGAGCAGTCCGGGCCAGACCTCGCTCAGGTCAACGAAGGTCCACAGCCAGCCCGACTGGAAACCAGGCCCATCGCGGAAGGAGGTGTAGTAGGCGAGGAAGAGCAGCACGAACACGGGGGCAACGAGCATGTTGCCCGGGGTGAACGCGCCGCGCATGCGCATGGCAAGGGCGGCCGCCACCACGAAGGGGGCCGACATCATGCCCACGAAGACGGAGCAAATGGGGTTGAGCGCCCACAGGGCACCGAGACGGCCGACGTGACGCCGCACGAGCAGGTCGTGCGCCATGAGCAGAATGATGAGGTAGCACGGGAACGCGTGATAGGGGCCGACGACGAAGAAGGAAAGCGGCGAGTACAGTTTCCAGAAGACCCCTTGCAGCGTCTCGGCGCCCGCGCCATAGCTGTAGGCCATGTGCCACTGGTCGAGCCAACCGCGATGATAGGTCCAGCCGTAGGTCCCCGTGAAGAAGTCGAGCACGGGCGTGGGACTGCCGGCCGGCGTGCTGACGCCGATCAGGCTGCGCAGCAGGTCGAGCCCGCCGAAGAGCAGGAAGAGTGCCTGGGGCAGGCCGGGCCGCCACCCGACGAGGCGGCGGAAGAGCAGCAGCGTGAGGGTGAGCCCGATGGCGGAGTAGAGCGCGAGGGTGAACTGGGCGGCGTACCAGCCGAAGAGCTTTCCCGCGAGCCCGGCCACCAGCCACCAGCCAAAGTAGTAGGTCATGATCTCGGGCGCCATGTCGGGCGTTTCGGCATTCACATAGCCCGAGGGCCAGGGCAGCGCAATCACGTCCTTGAGCACGGTGTCGTAGAAGACCACGTCGCGAAACTGAAACGAGAACCCGCCGATACCCGACACGGCGATGATGGCGCAGGCCGCGAGCGCGGTGAGCGCGATCTCGAGCGGGCCGATGCGCGCGCGCGGCGTGTGTGCTTCATCGGGGGACGCCCCCGGCCGGGCCCAGGCGCGCGGCCACAGCGCGTAGATGAGCGCTACAGCGAGGGGCAACGCGTAATACCAGCGCACCCACCCCCACAGCCACAGCAGCGTGGGCACAGCGGCGTAGACCAGCGCGACCGTCTCGAGCACGCGCCCGCCGCGGTCCGCGCACAGCGTCGGCCAGGGCGCGGCCCAGCTATCGCGCAGCCAGGCCGGGCGCGCGGGGCCGGGCGCTTCTCTCTTGTCGCGTCGCTTCGCCATCAGCGCAGCACCGGCGTCTCCGGCGGCGGCGGGTCGTAGTCGTGTATGGCGCCCGTGTCGGGGTCGCGCGCGTGGATGTGGCGCACGAGGTAGGCCGGACGGCCTTCGAGGTGCAACTCGGCGCGCACGGCGAACTCGACCACGAGCGCGAGCACGAGGCTCAACAGCGCCAGCACACCCACGGACCAGAACATCCACAGCCCGGCGGCCACACTCGCCCAGCCCGCGAGGGTGAGAAGCGCATGCAGCAACAGCAGCGCGGCGCCGCTGCCCCAGGTCAACGTGAATGCGCCCCAACCCAGATAGCGCGCGAGGGGCAAGGTGTTCTCGATAAAGACGCTGATGAGGCGGCGCATGCGCACGCGGTCGCGCCGGGGCCCCTCGCTGACCGGCACCTCGAGCAGGCGCAGACTCTGGCCGTACAGCGTGACGGCGCGCAGCGGTTTATAGGGTCCGAAGTTCATGCTGCGCACCAGGTGGCCGCGGATAATCTTGAGCGAGCAGCCGAAATCGCGGAACGTGTGGCCGCTGATCTCGCACATAAGCCCATTGAGAATTCTTGAACTCAGCTTGCGGTAGAGCGGACCCGTGCGCCCCACGCGATAGCCGGCGACCGCATCGAGCGTGTCGGGGTCATAGGCATCGACCAGAATGGGAATGTCTTCCGGCGGCGGGTCGAGGTCGCAGTCTATGAGCACCAGCCGCTCGCCGGCGCTGTGCGCGAAGGCAGCGGCCAGCGCGGCGAAGCGCCCGCTGTTGCGGTAGAGCGAGATGACATAGCGCAGCGCGGGATACTGCTGCTGTGCGGCAATCGCGCGGGCCAGCGTGTCGTCGTCGCTCACGTCGTCGACCAACACGATCTCATAGCCGCCGTCCACCGTGTCCATCACGGCGGTCAGCCGTACCAGGAACTGGTCGAGCGTCTCACCTTCGTTGAAGCAGGTGAGGCAAACGCTGTAGCGGGGCGGGGCATTGGACATGGTTCGGGGTGCTCGGCCCAAGGGGATGACACGACGCTAGCACCGGGGCCGCGCGGGGCGCAACCGGGCACAGAGTCGGGAAGGTAGGGCTTGCCCTGCTACCGCGTGGCGACTACCATGAGGCGTTCAACCTTGGGAAGGAAGAGGCTATGGGCACGCGACCTACCTTGTGCATTCTGGGCGCCGCGGGCGGCGCACGCGAAGTCTGGTACGCCGTCTACGACACGAACCCGCTGACGGAGTTGGTCTTCATCGACGACCACACCGACATCACGGAGGTGAAGGTGGCGGGGCGCACCCTGCCGGTGTGCAAGGATTGGAACCTGGAGCCGTGGCGCAAGGGCGATTCGAGCGCGTTTACGGAATTCCTGATTGGCCTGGGCACACCTATCGACAAGAAGGTGATGGTGGAAAAAGCCCTTGAGAAGGGGCTGACCCCCGCCCCCACGCTGTGTGACCGCACGAATATCTTGCACCCCGATGCGACAACGCTCGGCCGTGGCGGCGTGATCATCGCACGCTCGGTGCTGTCATCGGGCGTTGTGCTCGGAGACTACGTGCACATCATGACCTCGACTATCGGTCACGATGCGAAGCTCGACATGTACTCGAGTTGTTTTGCCGGCTGCCACGTCTCGGGGGAAGTGCACCTGGGCGAGGGCACCTTGCTGGGTGCAGGCGTGGTGGTGCGCGACGAGTGCAAGGTGGCGCCGTGGACCGTAGTCGGTGCGGGCGGTGTGGTGGTGAAGGACGTGACCGAGCCGGGCATGGTAATGGGTGGGGTGCCTGCCAAGCCGCTGAAGCCGATAACGGAGATCACCCACCGCTAGCCGCGGGTTCCCGCAGCGGGCGCAGGTGGCCAAGGCTGAAGTTGTTGTAGCCGCCTTCGATCCATTTGGGCTTGATGATGACGGCGTCGAAGCCGGCGTCGGCGATTTCGGCCGGCAACTCGATCCGATAGACCGCCAGTCCGCCAAGGCCCGCCGTGCTGGGTCCGGCCCAGTAGTCGGCCACGTCGCGGCCCCCACGCAGGATGTAGAGGCGGTACTCGTCGTTGTTGTCGAGTGAGACCTCGAGCATGCGCGCGTGCTGCGGCGTATCGAATGCAATGTGCAGGCCGGGCCGTTCGAGGCGCGTGGTGCCGGGGGCGTCCCACTGGGTGCCGGGCGGAAACGGGCGGCGAACGGTGGCGGCCTCGACACGGGGCACGCCGGGGAAGCGGTACTCCAGGTAGGGAATCAGGTGGTCCAGCTCGCCAGTGTTGAGCGCGCGCATGGCGGCCCAGCGTTCGCCGCTGAAAAGCGGGCCACGCGTGACCTTGCGCAGCGCGGCGTAGTACTCGGCGAGGGCCGGATCGGCCAGGGCCGTGGGCTCGCCCACGGCCGCCTGCTGATAGCCGGGCGGCACGCGGCGGGTAAAGTGGCCGATGCGCCAGTTCTGCTGGTAGCGCGCCGGCAGCCGCGCCAGGAGCGGGTCGGCCAGCGCGTAGTAGTCGAGGATGTGAACGGTGGGCCCGCCGAAGTAGCCGCGAAAGCCAACGGCGCCATGTACCACCGGCCCGCGCGCCTCTTCCCGGCGGTACTCGCGCCCCTTCTGCGCGTAGGGGTGCGCGGGCCAGGGAATGTCTTCCTGATAACGCGCGAGACTGGCGACCGGGAAATAGAACATGCGCTCGTCGCCGATGCCGCGGGCGTCTTTCCAGGTGCCGGGGCGCGCCTGGCCAAAGTCGGGACCGGTCATGATGGGCGGGTGCGGACTGCTGAAACCGAGCGCCACGATGGCGGCGAAGGCCGCAGGTACCGTGGCCAGGCTGCGGCCGGTGGGCTGCCACTGCGCGAGCACGGCCACGGCGACCAAGAGCGGCGCGGTGAGGAAACGGCCGGTCATGAAGTCACCGCCGATACGCACGACGTAGGCGAGGTAGAGCAGTACCCCGAGCATGAGCATGACCATGCGCCAGTCGCGCCGGCCACCGGCGTAGAAGGCCGCCAGTACGATGGTGGCCAGCGTGATGGGGTCTTCACGCAGCGAGTTGACGAGATACCACACCCCCTGCTGGGCGGTCTCGACGCCGCCGATG
>CAYMLC010000006.1:23028-26973 GCA_964390765.1 uncultured Nitrospirales bacterium | reverse complement strand
CGATGGCGCTGAAGTCGTCGAACGAGGAAGTGCAGGAGAAGATCCTGCGCAACATGTCGGAGCGGGCGCGCGCGATGATCAAGGAAGAGATTGAATTCATGGGCCCGGTGCGCCTGCGCATGGTGGAAGAGGCCCAGCAGAAGATTGTGACCGTACTGCGCCGCCTGGAAGAAGCGGGCGAATTGATGATTACCGGCCGCGGCAGCGGTGGCGAAGACGAGATTCTGGTGTAATGGGCGCGCTTGTTCACGATGGGAAATGCGCACGGTGGCGCAGCAAAACAGCCGCATCGTAAACCGGCCGGGCCGCCCGAGCCGAGCGGTAGACCGCTTCGAGCATCGCCTGCTCGACCTGCAGCCTGAACCCGTATCGCACGAGAGCGCCGAAGCGGAGGCCGCCCCGCCCTCATCCGAGGAGGTGCTGGCTCAGGCACAGGCCGAAGCCGAGGCGCTGCGCGCGGCAGCACGTGAAGAAGTCGAGGCGTGGCGCCAACAGGCCTATGAAGAGGGCGTGCGCCAGGGGGCCGAGGCGGGCCGCGAAGCCTACCTCGAATCCGTGGCGCGCTCGGCCGATGCCCTGCACGCGGCGGCCGATGAATTGGTGCGCGTGCGCGAACGCTTTCTCGAAGAACTCGAGCCGCAGGTGTTGGGGCTGGTGCGCGATATCGCCGAGCGCGTGGTACATCGTGAGTTGCGCCAGGACCCCGGCCTGCTGCAGCAGACAGTACGGCGCGCGCTGGAGGCGGTGGCCGATGAACCGAGCGTGGTGGTGCGCCTGCACCCGGTCGATGCCCAGGCCATACGCGAACAGCGGGTGACGCTGCTGGAGGAATTCTCCGGCTTCTCGCGCCTGGAAGTGGTGGCGGACGAGAGCGTGCCCGAGGGCGGGTGCCTGGCCGAGACGCCGCAGTTCACCGCCGACGCACGCGTCGACACGCTGCTGCGCAACGTGTTGGCCGCGCTCGAGCCCTAGCCTATGCCCAACGGCGCACAATGACAAGAGACCGCTCATGGCGATCGACCTGACGGCACATCGCGAACGGGTGGCGCAGAGCCATCCGGTGGGGCGCTACGGCCGCGTGACCGATGTCGTCGGGTTGACGGTGGCGGTCATTGGGCCGCCGCTCTCGGTCGGCAGTTGTTGCTGGCTGGAGCCGCGCAGCGGCGGCGAGCGTGTAGCGGCGGAGGTGGTGGGCTTTCGTGAAGGGCGCACGCTGTTGATGCCGCTGGGCGCGATGCACGGCATCGGGCCGGGCAGCCTGGTGATTCCCAGTTACCAGCCACAGACCGTACGCGTGGGCAAGGGCGTGCTGGGGCGTGTGCTCGATGCGCGCGGCCTGATCATAGACGGTGGCCCCGCACCGCAGTGGGAGGAGGAGGTGCCGCTGTTGGCCGCCCCCCCTGCCCCACTCACGCGGCGCCGCATCCGCGAGCCCATTGCGACCGGTGTTCGCGCCATCGACCTGTGTACGACGCTGGGCAAGGGCCAGCGCGTGGGCATCATGTCGGGCAGCGGCGTGGGCAAGAGCAAACTGCTGGGCATGATCGCGCGCAATACCTCGGCCGATGTGAATGTAATCGCCCTTATCGGCGAGCGCGGCCGCGAGGTACGCGAGTTTATCGAGAATGACCTGGGCCCGGAAGGCCTGGCGCGGTCGGTGGTCGTGGTGGCCACCTCGGACGAGCCGGCCCTGCGGCGCATCAATGGCGCCTATCTGGCCACCGCAGTAGCGGAATGGTTTCGCGGCCAGGGCGCCGACGTGATGTTGATGATGGACTCAGTCACCCGTTTTGCCATGGCCCAGCGCGAGGTGGGCCTGGCCGTGGGCGAACCGCCCGCCACGCGTGGCTATCCCCCGTCGGTCTTTGCGCTGCTGCCGCAGTTGCTCGAACGCGCGGGAACCAGTGCGCAGGGCAGCATCACAGGCATCTACGCCGTATTGGTCGAAGGGGACGACCTGAACGACCCGGTCGGTGATGCGGTGCGCAGTATCCTGGATGGACACGTGGCGCTCTCGCGCGACCTGGCTTCGCGCGGGCACTATCCGCCGGTCGATGTGCTGGAAAGTGTGAGCCGCACCATGACCGACGTGACACGTGAAGAGCATCGCGCGCTGGCGGCGAAGTTGCGCGGGGTCTTGTCGACCTATCGCGAAGCGGAGGACCTGGTGAACATCGGCGCGTACGTGGCGGGCAGCAATCCGGAGATCGACGAAGCGCTGCGCGTGATGCCGAAGGTGCGCCGTTTTCTGCGGCAGGGGCTGCAGGAGAACACGCCGTTCGCGGACCTCGAGCGGCTGGTGGAGGGCGCCTTGCGCGCATAGGCTATGGCGTTGCGCCGACCCGAACAATTGGCGACGCTGCTGCGCATTCGGCAGCGCCAGGAGGATTTGCGCGCGCAGGACCTGGCGGCCACGCAGCGCGACTTGCAGGCCGCGGCGCGCGAACGCGCCAAGCTGATTCTGGCGCGGCGCCAGGCCATGAGCGCGCGCACGCGTAAGCGTGGCGAGGTGTTGGACGCCAGCAGCCTGCGGCGCCAGCAACAGTACGAGCGCTATCTGGCGCGGCGTGCCGACGAGAAAGACGCAGAGATGCGCGAACTGAAGACGACGGCGGAGAGTAAGCGCGTGGAATTGGAGCATGCGCTGAAGCAGCGGCGGATGGTAGAGCGGCTGTACGAACAACGGCGCGACGCGCTGCGTACGGAACACGCCAAAGCCGAACAGCGGCTGCTGGATGATGTGGGCCAGCAGCGGGCGGCGCGCGGCACCGATAGCGCGCCGGATGACCGGGGAGCGAGGCCATGATTCGCATCGTGTTGCTGGTGGTGCTGGCGTTGCTCGCCTTCGTGCTGTCGATGGTGGGTGCCCTGGCCGCGACGGGAAATCTGAATGCCGAAGCACTGCAGCGCCTGACCACGGGCGCCGCGGCTCCGCCCGAGGCCCTCGGCCCCGCTACGGCATTGGGTCCCCTGGCACGCCAGCTACAGGAAAAAGAACAGCAACTGAACCAGCGCGAGCAGGAGCTGGCGCTGCGTGAACAACAGTTGGACGCGCGTATGCGCGAATTGCAGCAACTGCAGAGTCAGCTGGAGCAGCTCGATTCGGAGTTGGAAGACAAGCTGACGACGGGCGACGCGGAAAGCGCACAGCGCCAGAAGACGGTGGCGAACACCCTGGCGGAGATGCGGGCCAGCAATGCAGCGGAGCGCCTGGAAGGGTTGCCCATAGACGAGATCGCCTCGATTCTCCGGCTTATCGAAGACGAAGGCGACCGCGCCAAAATCATCGAAGAGATGGAGCCTGCGACGGCGACCCAGGTGCTGCGCGCGCTGCAGGCCCCGGCGATTTAGCCGGCTGGGGGCGGCTGGCCCCTGAACCCCGGCACACTGCGCCGGGACATCTGCCCCACTGCGCGAGCCTTGCGCGCCGCGCGATTCCACGCTACTGGCCACCTACCGGTCCGTAGCCCAGCGCCGTCGGCGCTGTTCCCCCTCGGCCTTCTCAGCACGGGTGTGCTGTGTCGTGCATATCTCTCATGAAAGGAGGTGAGTATGAATGCAAGAGGTGATCCTGAACATGCTGGCGCCGGTGCGTGCGGCCGTAAGGCCGACGGCCGGCAGTCAGCCCCCGCCCGCGGAGGGTGGCGCCTTCGCGCGACTGCTCGCGCAGTTGCAGGGCGCTAATGCGCAAGTGGGCACAACGCTCGCGGCGCGTGTAGCGGCGGTGCTGGATGGCGGCGGCGAAGCAGCCGAGGCCGTGGCGCCGGGCGAAGCGGGTACCGAGTCGCGCGAGGTGAAGGCGGTGGCGGGGACGCAGGCGGCTACGGAAGAGACCGCAGCCTTGCTGGCGCAACTGGCGGAGGCGGCGGAGACGGCGCAAGGCGCTGAAACCAGCCCGGGTGCAGCGACCGATGCGATGGAAGCGCAGCCCGAGGCGACGGCGCT
>CAYMLC010000006.1:6552-23018 GCA_964390765.1 uncultured Nitrospirales bacterium | reverse complement strand
GCGGCAGGCACATCGCCTGCACAGGCCGCGAGCACGCCGGTGGCAACGCCCGCTACTGGCGCGACGCCAGCAGGTGAAGCGCTTGTGGCAAAGCCTCCGGCACCGGCCATTGGCCCGGAAACGGCGGTGAAGGAGGTGGCAGCAGGACAGCCGGCACCGCGGAACACCCCGGTCGAAGCGACCAGCGCCAAGGCAGCGAGCGCGGCACCGGCCGTGCCGGCGTCGAGTCCTGCGGAGGGCGTCGACACGCAGGCGGCAGCCGCCACACGGGCCGCCGTCTCGAAGGGCACGGCCGCGGCGGCCGGGCAACAGCCGCTAGTCGAAGAAGCCGTGGCCAAGGGCGCGACACGCCTTGCCCGCGCCGATACGGTGCAGGCATCGCGGCAAGCGCCTGTGGCCGAGGCGACGTCGCCGCTCCCGGTCGAAGCCAGGCCAGCGGTCGCGGCCCAACCATCCGCGGCATCGGGCATGGCGAAGGGCGCACCGGCTGTGGACCAACAGGTGGCCCCGGCCAAGTTCGCCCCCGCGGTGCCACCCGCAGCCGAGGCGACACGCAGCGTGGCCCCGCCACGTGGTGTGCCGTCTGAAGTGGCCGCGCCGAAAGCGCCGGTGGCCCAGCCTAAGCCGGGCGTTACTGCATCAGCGCCAACGCCGCAGCCACCAGCGCCTGCAACGGGTCCGGTTCTCAGCCAGCCGGTAGCCACGCAAGCGCAGACGGCTGCGTCGCAGGCGGCAACGTCGCAGGCGGCAACGGTTGGCGCTGAAGCCGCCCAGGTGGTGCAGGCCGAGGCCGTGAAGGCTGTGCCGGTTGTGCAAAGGGCGCCGGAGCCGGTGGCGAAGCTGTTGCAGGTGGGCGAGGCCAACGCGACCCAGGCCAAGGTGGCCCAGGCCCCGGTATCCAAGCCCGACGCGGTACAGGTGGTGGCAACACCGTCGGTGCGCACACCAGCGCTGCCGCAACGCACTGCGGCGCTAGCGCTACTGCGGGTGGACACGTTGGCCGCCACGCGCAATGCGTGGCTGACGCCGAATACCACGGCGCAACCGGTGGCTGCACAGGCGGTGCTGACCCCGACGTTGGCGAAGGCCTCGGGCGCCAAGCCGGACGTCGTGCCCGGCACATCGGTGCCCAAGGCCGACACCGGGACCATGCTGTCGGCGGCCAAGGCAGAAGCGGCACCGTCCAGCGTGGTGGTGAAGGCGGCGGCACCCGGGCAGGCTGCGCAAGCCGTGCCGACCGAGGGCCCGGCAAACGCGCTGAACGGTCAGGCCCCGCCACCGGACGGACAGGGCACGTCGCTGCACGCACCGAGCAAGCTGGCGGACGTCTCAACGAAGGCGCCGGCGAAGCATGCGCATCGGTTCGAGCATGACGTGTCTCGCCCATACGACGCGCCGGCACGGTCCGATAGCGCCATCGCGCCTGCACCTGCCACGCGCATCGCGCGCACCACGTTGACAACGCCGCCCCCGGGCAGCGGTCAAGACGTGGGCGCATCCGGCGCCACCACTACGGCGGCCACGCCGGCCACAGCAGTAACACCGGCCAACGCGCCCGCCACAACGCCGGCCCAACCGGTGACCCCGGCAGACGCCCCCGCGCTCGCCCGTCCGGTGCCGATGGACGCGCTGGCCGACACGGCGATTCGCCGGGTGCGGCTGACGCAGACACCGGGCACGCAGACGATGCGGGTGCGGTTGGTGCCGGCGTCGCTCGGTGAAGTCGACCTGCGCATCACGCGTACGGCCGACCGCATCGACGTGACGCTTCAGGCGACGACGCCTGAGGCGCGCCACGCACTCGAGGCCCAGGCCAGCGCGCTGCGCGAAGCCCTGGTACGCGATGTGCCGGAGCAGCAGGTGCGCGTCGAAGTGACGGCGCCGCCCGCCCCCTCGAACAGCGCCGCCGGACAGGGCGGCCTGACCCGTGAGTTCGGCACGCAGCCGGGCCACGACCGCAACCCCGGCCACCAGCACGGCGGCCGGCAACAATCCCCCACGGGTGGCGGCTCTGCCACCGGTGAACCGGCACGGCGTGGTGCACGCACGCACCATGGCGCGCTCAACGTGTTCGCCTGACAGGAGAACAAACCATGAACGTGATGGTCGACTACCGGGCCAATGGCTTTGGCACGCTACCGCCGTCTACGGCCGAGCGCATTGCGGTGAGTAAACAACTCAACGCGACGGCAAAGGCCCAGAGCGGCGCCACCGTGTATGCAGCCAAACAGGCCGGGCAAACGACCGGAAGCACGCCGGCCACTTCGGCGCTGCCCACCAATGACCTGGGCGAAGATGAGTTCCTGCAACTGCTGCTCACGCAATTGCGCAATCAGGATCCGCTGGAGCCGATGGACAATACGGAGATGATTGCGCAGTTGGCGCAGTTCGCCACGCTGGAGCAGAGCGAGATAAGCAACAGTAATCTCGAACAGTTGCTGAACGGCATCGAAACGGTGGCCGGCAACATCGACCAGCTCAATTTCTTGAGTGCGCAGGGAATGCTCGACCGCTATGTGACGGGCATCGACCTCGACGGCAACGCCGTAGAGGGCTATGTGCAGTCGGTCACGCTCGACGGCAGCATTGTCATCCTGAACGTGGATGGTGAACCGCTGCCGATGACGGGCGTGCTGGGCGTGGGCGACGGCCCCGAGACAACGCCCGGCGCCACCGGTTTCGTGCCGCCCGACGCGGAGGAGGAGGCGACATGATCGACCGCGTAGGGCTTATCCCCAAGACCCCTGGCGCCGAGGCGGTTCGTCCGCACACGGCGCCACAGCAGACCCGTGGCCGCTTCGCCGACCTGCTCGCGCAGGAGTTGCGCGCAGCGGCGCCGGTCAAGTTCTCGGCCCACGCCCAACAGCGCCTCGAAGCGCGCGGCATACAGTTGTCCGAGGCGCAGCAAGCGCGCCTGGATGCAGCCGTACAACAGGCGGCCTCGAAGGGTGGGCGCGAATCCCTGGTGCTGCTCGACGATATGGCCCTGGTGGTCAGCGTGCCCAACCGCACGGTGATAACCGCCCTGGCCACGGGCGAAGCCAGCGACCAGGTCTTCACCAACATCGACTCGGCCGTGTTGGCGGCAGTGCCGTCCGACGCGAGCAAACCAACCAACCACCAAACTTCCGGGCTGGACCCGCTTCTGGGAAGCCCGGCGGCCGCCGACCGATCGACGCGGCCGCAGCCAGGAGACTTCTAACATGGGTACCGCAATCTTTACCGGTGTGAACGGCCTGCTCGTCCAACAGCGCAAGCTCGACGTGACCGCCGCCAACATCGCCAACGTCAACACCACCGGCTATCGCCGGGCGCGGGTGCAGTTCCAGGACCTGTTCTCGCAAACCATCCGCGGTGGCTCGGCGCCGGTCGGCAACTTCGGTGGCGCCAATCCGCAGCAGGTGGGTCTTGGTGTGCAGATCGCCTCGATCGACACCAGTTTCCAACAGGGTGCGCTGAACAATACGGGTATCGCGTCCGACCTCGCGATTCAGGGCGCGGGCTTCTTCATACTGAGCGACGGCGTCACGTCGAACTTCTCGCGCGACGGATCGTTCTCGCTCAACAACAATGGCGAACTGATCGACCCGGCCACGGGGCAAAAGGTGCAGGGCTTTCTGGCCGACGACACCGGCACCATCCAGGTCGGCACACAACCGCAGGACATCGTGATTCCGGTGGGTGGCACCAGCATCGTGCGCGCCACCACGCAGACCACGCTGTCCGGCAACCTCGACGCCAGCAGTGCTGCGGGCGACACCGTCGAACGTTCGCTGGTCGTCTTCGACTCGCTTGGCATCGAGCGTGAAGTCATCCTGTCGTTCACCAAGACGGCCAACCCGAACGAGTGGAACTGGTCGGCAGCCTATAACGATGGCAGCGCCGACCCGCTGCTCTTCCCCAACGTGGGTTCGGGTACCTTCACCTTCGGGCCCGAGGGCGCCCTGCCCCAGCCCCCCGCGACGCCCACAACCGGTACCATCAGCATCTCGGCCGCTGACCTGGGCATTCCCCCGGGCGAGGCACAGCCGACCACGCCGTTCGACTTCACGGTCGACTTCACCGCCGTCACGCAGTTGGCCGTCGACGAGGGCGAATCGAGCGACGTGTCACTGCGCACGCAGGATGGTTTTGCCCGCGGCGTGCTGGAAAGCTTCAATATCGGTGGAAACGGCGAGATCAATGGCGTGTTCACCAACGGCCTGACGCGCACCATCGCACAGGTCGCGATTGCCACCTTCTCCAACGAGGGCGCGCTCGAGCGCGATGGCAACAACCTGTTCCGCGAAACCCCGGGTTCGGGCGTAGCGCAGGTCGGCTCACCCAACAGCGGCGGCCGCGGCGCGGTGCTGGGTGGCGTGCTGGAGAACAGCAACGTCGACCTGGGCAGCGAGTTCAGCAACCTCATCGTGACGCAGCGCAGCTTCCAGGCCAACGCGCGAACCATCACCACGGCGGACACCGTGTTGCAGGAAACGATCAACCTGATTCGGTAGGTGATTGAGCGCGAGTAGACCGATTGCCATAGCGTGCCGGGGCGGGGCCTTCCCTGCCCCGGCTTCTCTTTATCAAGTCTTTGTCGCTTCGTTTTTTGCGGAGCGTGAATACCGTGCTACACTGCCCGGGCGTCAACAATTACCCGGGGGTGGGAGCACGCAACGCGCAGGGACGCCACGCGACTCATGGACATCGCAACCGTTGTCGGCCTTCTGGCGGGGCTTAGTCTGGTCTTAATCACCGTGCTGATGAGTGGCGCGGCCGCCACCTTTGTGAGCATTCCTTCGATGATCCTGGTGGTTGGTGGAACCATTGCCGCCACTCTGCTCAATTTCCCCCTCGGCGACGTGCTCAGTGTGTTCAACACCCTCAAGAACACCGTTATCCACCGCGCCGCTTCCGTCGAAAACCTGATCGAGCGGCTGGTCAGCTTCGCCACCATCGCGCGCCGGGAAGGCATCCTCGCGCTCGAGGCACATGCGGGCGAAGCGGAAGACGAGTTTCTGCAGAAGAGCGTGCAACTGGCCATCGACGGCACGGCGCCGGAATTGATCAAGGATATTCTGACGACCGAGATTGCCTTTATGGAAGACCGGCATGCGACAGGCCAGTCGATCCTGACATCAATGGGGACCTTCGCGCCGGCCTTCGGCATGATCGGCACGCTGATTGGTCTGGTCCAGATGCTGGTGAAGCTGGACGACCCCTCGCAGATTGGCGCGGGCATGGCGGTGGCGCTGCTGACCACGCTGTACGGCGCTATTCTGGCCAATGTGTTTTTCCTGCCGGCGGCGGGCAAGCTGAAGGTGCGCACGGCCAACGAACTGCTGGCCAAGGAACTCATCATTGAAGGCATTCTTTCGATTCAGTCCGGCGACAACCCGCGCGTGGTCGAGCAGAAGCTGAAGGCCTTTGTGTCGCCGGCGGCGCGTGCGCGCGTGAAGGCGCCGTAAGGCGCGGCCGGCACAGGACGACGCCATGGCGCGAGACAAGAAAAAGAAAGACGACGGCCTGCCGCCGGTGCCCGGTTGGGTGGTGACCTACGGCGACATGATGAGTCTCTTGTTGACCTTCTTCGTGTTGCTGCTGTCGTTCAGCACGATCAGCGAAAACGATTTCAACAACGCCATGATGTCGCTGCAGGGGGCGTTTGGTGTGCTCGAGGGCTTCGACAGCCCGCTGACGCTGGTGCCGCGCACGCCACGCAACACGCCGCGCAATGTCGAGCGGCTGGCGCGTTCGGTGCAGCGCGCGGTGCAGGTGATGGGTCTGGACGAGGACGTAAAGGTGCGCTTCGACGAGAGCGGTGGCCTGCGCGTGACATTGCCCAGTGGGGTCTTATTCGACTCAGGCAGTGCAGCATTGAGACCGGCCTCCTATCCCCTGTTACGCGATGTGAGCGAATTGCTGGGTGAGCTGCCGGAGTTGTTTATCGAAGTACGCGGCCACAGCGACAACCGGCCCGTCGGCAATACGAGTGCGTATGTGGACAATTATGAACTGAGCTACTGGCGCGCCGACGCCGTGGCCCGGCGCATCAGCGACGTCGGCAATATTCCATTGCAGCAGTTCGAGGTGGTGGCCTGCGGCGACGGTCAACCCATTGCTACGAACGAGACGCCGGAGGGCCGCGCGGCCAACCGGCGCGTCGAGTTGCACGTACGCGGTATGCTGGACCGCAACGAGGTACAGGACTTGCGCGAAGAATTCGAGGCGCTGCCGCAAGAGGTGGCAGCACCCGCACCGGGAGCCCCCTGAGATGCCCAGAGAACCGGAACCCGCGCCCGAGGCGGCGAAGCAGGGCAGTTCGCCCCTGCTGTTCGCGATCATCGCCGGCATCGTCGTCATGGTGATGGCGATTGCCGGACTGCTGGTCTATCAGTTTGTGCTGGCGCCTCGGCTGGGCGCCGATGACATGGAAGCAGACGGCACTGGTTCGTCGGGCGTACTGGATACCGGCGACGACACAATTCCGCCGAACGTGGCCACCATGACATTCCCCGACATGACGGTGTCGGTGATTCCGGGCGACCCGAACCAGCCGGCGCCGATTCTGATGTTTCAGGTGGCGCTGGCGGTAGAAGACGCCGCCACGTTGCCCGTGATTGAGAACAACATGTCCTGGTTCACGTCGGCCATAAGCGATCTGCACCAGTTCAAGACGCGCGAGGAATTGAACGATCCGATTGTGAAGCAGAGCCTCTTGCGCCAGGCGCGGCAGGAGGCCAACAACCTGTTGCGGCAATTGACCGGCAGCGAGGAGCACCGCGTGGTGCGGGTGATGCACACCCAGTACACGGTGATGGACCTGTGACGCGCAGCGCACGACGCAGCGGCGACGACGCAAACCGCGCGCACGAGCACACCTTCGAGGAACCCTCGGCGCCCGACGCGGTGTCCGAGCGCGTGCAGCTGGATGACCTGGCAGCGGTGCCGCTGCAGGTGTCGGCGGTGCTGGGCCACGCGGAGATGCTGGTGCGCGAGGTCTTGGAGTTGAAGCGCGGCACCGTGCTGCCGCTCGAGAAGCTGGCGGGTGAAATGACGGACATGCACATCAACGGCGTGCCGTTCGCGCGCGGTGAAGTGGTGGTGCTGGGCGACACGCTGCACGTGCGTATCGCGGAGATTAACGGTGCGCCGGAGCGCACGGCCTAGGCGCGCCGCGCCCTGGTGCGCGGCACTGCTCTGCCTGGCGGGTCTGGCGCTGGCGGCGGCAGCCCAAGAGGGCGAGGGCTTTCGCGCGGTTGCACCGGTCGCAGAGGGTGAGGGCGCTGCCCTGGCGCCGCGCACGGATGCCCCGCCACCGGGCCCGCGCCAACGCGCCTCGGCGCCCGAGACCGAGCGCGCGCTCAGCGAACTGCAGGAACTCTTCGACGATACCCCGGCGGCCGAGGACGCAGGCGCCGAGCCGCCGCCCACACCGGCCCGGTCCAGTCTCGCCTTCGAAACCTTGCGCGTGTTTGGCATTCTGGCGGCGCTGCTGGCCGTATTGGTCTTGGCCACCTACGGCGCACGGCGGCTCGGCCAGCGCACGCGTATTCTGGCGCCGGCCGACCTGGGCACGGTGCTGGGACGCCTCTACCTGTCGCCCAAGGCTTCACTCGTCTTCGTCGAGACAGGCGGTCGCCTGCTGGTGCTGGGCATGACGCAACAACAGATCACGCTGCTGACCGAGATGGACCCCGGCGCCGTGCGCACGGCAGCCGCAGCGCCAGACGAGGCAACGGACGCGCCGCGCCACCGCACGCGCGATGGTGCGGAGCCGCGCGACTTCATGGCGCTGTTGCGGGAACGCAGCGAGACCGAGGCCACGGCGCGCGCGCCGCTGGGCGACGAGGACGACGTGGCAGAGCTGCGCGGCGACATCGAGCGGCTGAAGCGCTATCTGGCGGAACGCGACCGCGATGCGTAATCGGGCGATACCGACCGGGTGGCTGGTGCTGGTGGCGCTGTGTGTGGCGCCTGCCGCGCTGGCGCAGCAGGGCGACCAAGAAGGCAACACGCTGCTCGATATCGTGCAGAGCGTGCCGCAGGCCACGTCACCGGAGAACATCAGCAACTCGCTGCTGATCGTGTTTGTCGTGACCCTTATCTCGCTGGCGCCCGCCATCCTGGTCATGACGACTTCGTTCACGCGCATCATCGTCGTGATGGGTTTCCTGCGCCAGGCGCTGGCCACCCAGCAGACGCCGCCCAACCAGGTGCTGATCGGGCTGTCGCTGTTCCTCACCATCTTCATCATGTACCCCACCTATGAGGAAGTGAACGCGCAGGCCATTCAGCCCTATATCAATGGCGAGATTACCGAACCCTTCGAGGCCCTCGATGCGGCCCTCGGCCCGATTCGCGACTTCATGTTCCAGCAGACGCGGCCGCAGGACATCAAACTCTTTCTCGATATCGCCGGTTTGCCGCGGCCCGACACGCCCGACGATGTGCCGACGCAGGTGCTCATTCCCGCCTTCGTCATCAGCGAGTTGATGATCGCGTTTCAGATCGGCTTCATCATCTACCTGCCGTTTCTGATCATCGATATGGTAGTGGCGAGCACGCTGATGGCGATGGGCATGATGATGCTGCCCCCGATCTTTGTGTCGCTGCCGTTCAAGCTGATCATGTTCGTATTGGCGGACGGCTGGAACCTGCTGATTGGCAGTCTGACGCGCAGCTTCTACTGACGCAGCACGGCCACGGACGCGGCTCAGGTGCGCCCGAACCGCGCCACGAGGCGCAGCCAGAGCGCCCGCCACCACGTCAACGAGACCCGGGCACGCGGGGTGCCCACGGGCGCCGGCTGCATCATGGCCGCATCATCGGCCGGGGCGCTCGACTCGGCGGCGGGGTTGCCGGGGGTCTGCGGCGGCTTGACCGCGGGCGGCTCGGCGGCGGCCTGTTCGTGGGCTTCGTAGAGCGCGAGCAGCGCCTCGCGAAATTCACGGGCACTGGCAAAGCGGTCGCTGGGCCGGCCGGCCATGGCGCGCTGCGCGAAGGCATCGCACGCAGCGGGTACATCCTTGCGCACACCGGCGATCGACGCGCCCGCAACCGGCAGTTGCCCGGTGAGCATCTCGAAGAACATGACGCCGAGGGGATAGATGTCGGCGCGCGCGTCGACACCGCGCGCGTTGAGGCGCTGTTCGGGCGCCACGTATTCGAATTTGCCAAGACTCTGACCGATCATGGTGAGTTGCTGGGTACTGGTATCGCGCTTCACCAGCCCGAAATCGAGCAGGCGCACCGAGCCATCGCGCATGACCATGATGTTTTCGGGCGACAGGTCGCGGTGCACGGTGACGGTGTGTACATGCTCGAGCGTGTGCGCCACCAGACAAAGCACCCGCACAACCGAACCGAAGGCGAGCCGCCCACGCGCCGTGAGCCAGGCGCGCAGGGTCTTCCCGTCGAGGTATTCCATGGTGTAGAAGAGGCGGTCGCCCTCGGTATTGGCTTCGTAGAAGCGCACGACCCCCGGATGCTGCAACTGTTGGATGGCGGCGATCTCGCGGCGGAAGCGCTCGATGAGCTTGGGGTCGTCGGCGGTGTGGCTGCGCAGCAGCTTGAGCGCGAGCTTGCGGCCCGTCTGGTGGTCACGCACAAGGAAAACCTTGCCCATGCCGCCGCGGCCAATGGGGCGCAGTACTTCGTGCCGTTTCGCTATCAGCGGCGGTTTCGGATTGCGCTGTTGGGGCATCGTCTGGGCTCCCGGCGCTTGCCCACCCCGCGCATGTTAGCATGGGCGTGCCGCCGCCGCGAGTTGCAAGGTGGCGGGGGCTCGTGACCCTCCAACCCCGGGAGACGATTCGTGCAGCATCTGCTTGTATTCCTGTTCAGCCTGTTGCTGGCCAGTACCACCCTGGCCGCGATTCAGTCCGAAGCCGTGCCCTACACCGACGGCGACCTCGAACTCGAGGGCTATCTGGCTTACGACGATGGCGCCGATGGCCCGCGCCCGGCGGTGCTGGTCGTTCACGAGTGGTGGGGCCTGGGTAAACACGCCCGCGACAGTGCGCGCGACCTGGCCGAGATGGGCTATGTGGGCTTCGCGGTCGACATGTACGGCGCCGGCAAGCTGACCGAAGACCCGGGACAGGCCGCCGAATGGTCGGGCGCGCTGAAGAACGATCCGGACGCGGCGGTGCAGCGCTTTCGCGCCGCGCTGGACCTCGTGCGGGCACACCCGCGCGTGGACAGCAGCCGCGTGGCGGCGCTGGGCTATTGCTTTGGCGGCACCATGGTCCTCGAGATGGCGCGCAGCGGCGTGGACCTGGATGGCGTGGTGTCGTTCCACGGGGGGCTGGGCAGCGAAGTACCCGAAGCGGCCCGCAGCTATGCGCCGCGCTTTCTGGTGCTGCACGGCGCCGACGACCCCTTCGTGCCCGAGGCCGAACTGGACGCGTTTCGCGCCGAGATGCAGGCGGGCGGCGCGGACTGGCAGTTGGTGATGTATGGCAACGCGGTCCACAGCTTTACCAACCCCGAGGCCGACGGCAGTCTCGAGGGCGCACAGTACGACGCAACGGCAGCGGCACGTTCTTGGCGCGCGCTGGGGGTCTTTCTGCGCGAGTTGTACGGCGATTAGTCGCGGTACGCGCATGCTTGAATTCGGGCGGCACGCCCTTAGAATAGGCGGCAAGGAGCCAGCCCCCGCATGACGACGCTCAGCGAGAATCCCGCGGTACGCATTCTGCCTGAAGACGTGGCGAACAAGATCGCCGCGGGCGAGGTGGTCGAGCGCCCGGCGAGTGTCGTGAAGGAGCTGATAGAAAACGCTCTGGATGCCGGCGCGACGCGTATCCAGGTGCGGCTGGTGGCGGCCGGGCGGCGGCTGGTGGAGGTGGTCGACAACGGCCACGGCATGAGCGAGCAGCACGCCATCCTCGCCATAGAACGGCACGCGACGAGCAAGGTGCGCACCGCAGACGACCTGGACGAAATCCACACGCTGGGCTTTCGCGGCGAGGCACTGCCGAGTATCGCGGCGGTGAGCCAGTTCGAGTTGGTAACCCGCCGTGCCAAGGACGATGCGGCCACGCGCGTGCGCATCGACGGCGGCGTGCTGCGCGAGGTGGACCAGGTGGGCGCACCGGTGGGCACGCGGGTGACGGTCAACCGGCTGTACTTCAACACGCCGGTGCGTGCGAAATTTCTGAAGGGGATTACGACGGAGCTCAGCCAGGCCATCGACACTGTGCAGCGGCACGCGCTGGCGCAACCGGGGGTCGGCTTCGCGCTCGAGCACAACGACAAGGTGGTGCTCGACATCCCCGCGGGCGCGGGCCTGCGCGAGCGTATCGCGCTTATCTGGGGCATGAGCTTTGTGCGCGACATGATTGCCCTGGAGGCCGAGCACGACGGCTACCGGCTGGGGGGCTTCATCGGTCTGCCCGGCCTGACGCGGGCCGCGCGCTCGCACCAGTACTTCTTCGTGAACCGGCGCCCGGTGATGAATCGCGCGCTGACCTTTGGCTTCGAAGACGGCTATCGTGGCCTGGTGACGGTCGGGCGGCATCCGGTGGGCGTCGTGCTGCTGGAGACGGCGGCGCGCAATGCCGACATCAATGTTCACCCGGCCAAGCGCGAGGTGCGCTTTCGCGACGAGCGCGTGGTGCGCGAAGCGATGCGCGGGCGGGTACGCGCGGCCCTGGCCGAGGTGCTGGACCCCGACGCGTACGATGAATCCCGCGCCGCGGAACCGGAAGCGGCGGCACCGCCGGCCGAAGCGCCCCGCGTGTGGACCGCGCCGCCTGCACCGCAGGATGTCGCGCCGCCCGCGCCCGGCGGCCCACCGCAACCGGCCACCCCACCTTCCGCGCCGCGCGAAGCTGCCGGCACGGCCAGCGTGCCGGCTCAGTCGCCCCCCACGCCCGAGTCCCCGGCCCCACCGCCACGGGATTGGTCGGGCGATGTGCAGACCGAGTTTCTGGAAGATACCGCGCAGGCGGCGCCCGGCGTGGCGCCCGGCGGCATGTACCGGTCCGTCGGCGACCTGGGCGATGCGCCGCTACAGATCTTCGACACGTACCTGTTGGTGCCGGACAACGAGCGGCTGCTCATCATCGACCAGCACGCCTTGCACGAGCGGCTGAACTACGACTCGTTGCTGCAGGAACTCGAGGCGCGCGACTACGAATCGCAGCAGTTGGCGGTGCCGCTGGTCTTCGACGTGGCGCCGGCGCAGGTGCGGCTGCTGGAGAAGAATCTGGACGTATTCAAGGAACTCGGCATCGAGGTCGAGTCGTTCGGCGGCAACACGTTTCAGGTTGTCGCGGCGTGCCACCTCTATGCCGAGGACCAGATTACCGACCTCGTGTATCGCGTGCTCGACGCGCTGGGCCAGGGCGACCTGTTCGACCGCGAAGACGTGATGGCCGATATGCTGCGCCTGGCGACGCGCGCGTGCAAGGCAAGTATTCGCGCGGGCGACCGGCTGACCCCGCAGGAGCGGCGCGTGCTGCTCGATGGATTCCGCCGCCTGCGCGCGCCCTACACCTGCCCGCACGGGCGGCCCATCATTGTCGAGTTGACCCAACGCCAGATGGAGAAGAGCTTCCGGAGGACCCAGTGAGCCCGCAGGCCGTGGCCATTGTCGGGCCGACGGCGTCGGGCAAGACGGGGCTGGGTCTGGCGGTGGCGCGACAATTGGGCAGCGAGGTCGTATCGGCCGACGCGATGCAGGTCTATCGCGGGATGGCGGTCGGCACAGCGGCGCCCACCGCATCCGAGCGCGCGCAGGTGCCCCACCACTTTGTGGCGTGTCTGCCGCCCGACAGCCGCATGAGCGCGGGCGCGTTTCAGCAGCAGGCGCGTGCCGTGGTGCGGCAGATCAATGCGCGCGGCACGCCAGCTGTGGTCGTGGGTGGCTCGGGCCTCTACTTGAGCGCACTGCTCGACGGCCTGTTCGACGGGCCCGCCGCCGACGAGCGGGTGCGTGCGCAGCTACAGGCGGAGGCCGAGGCCGCCGGGAACGCGGCGCTCTTTGCGCTGCTGGCGCGGGTGGACCCCGCCTACGCCGCCACACTCACCAGCCCCAACGACCGGGTACGCATCGTGCGCGCACTCGAAGTGCACGCCTTGACGGGGCAGCCCCTGAGCGCGCTGCATGCCGCGGGCCGCGCCGCCGCCGAGCCGCTGGATGCGCGGTGGTTCGCCATCGACTGGCCACGCGAAGTGCTGTACGCGCGCATCGACGCGCGGGTCGAGCAGATGGTGGCGGACGGTTGGGTCGAGGAGGTGCGGGCACTCATCGACAACGGCTATGGCCCCGAACTGGAGCGGCTGAAAGCACTGGGCTGTCGCGAAATGGCGGCGCACCTGCGCGGCGAGCAGTCACTCGACGCAGCGGTGGCAGCGACGCAGCAACACCACCGCCGCTACGCCAAGCGCCAACTGACCTGGTTCCGGGCCGATGCACGGATCACCTGGCTGCCGCCGGAAAGGGCCGAAGCCGCACGCGTGCTGGCCGCGCTCGACGCCTAGAAGCAGACGTCGACAATGCCGCCCTCGCAGCGCAGCGCGGCACCAGTCGTGCTCGAGGCCAGCGGCGAACAGACGAAGGCCACCATATGCCCCACTTCCCGGGGGTCGGCGAAGCGCTGCGTGATGGACGAGCCGCGGTTCTGCGCGACGAAGTCCTCGCGCATGCTTTCCTTGTCCGTGCCCTGCGCCTCGGCCACCTGCCCGACAAAGTCTGACACGCCCTCGGTCCAGGTGGGGCCCGGCAGCACGCTGTTCACGGTGACCTGCGTGCCCTGGCACAACTTGGCGAGGCCGCGCGCCACGCTCAACTGCGCGGTCTTGGTCATGCAGTAGTGAATCATGTTGGGGTCGATGTTCAGCGCCGACTCGCTGCTGATGAACACGATGCGCCCCCAGCCGCGTTCTTGCATGGCCGGCAGCAGCGTGCGGCTGAGGCGAATGCCGCTCATGACGTTGACCTGGTAGAAGCGCTCCCACGTGGCGTCGTCGATTTCGCCAAACGGCGTGGGCTGAAAGATGCCAGTGTTGTTGACGAGGATGTCAACCGGGCCCCCGCTCTGCGCGCGCCGGGCCACGGCGTCGCAGCCGGGTCCGTCGCTTACGTCGCCGGGGCACGCCTCACCGCCGAGTTCACGGGCGAGCTGTGCCACCTCTTCCTCGTTGCGGCCGTTAACGAGAACGGTAGCGCCTTCGGCGGCAAGCGCCTGCGCGATGGCCTTGCCGATGCCCTTGGTCGAACCGGTGACCAGGGCACGCTTTCCGGTGAGTTGCAGATCCATGGGTGGTCTCCTCCTGGGCTGTGTACAGCCCGGGGAAACACCCTGCCCCGCTTGGGCCTTCCGCTAGAGGGCCACGTCTGCTTCCGGATGCACCTTCGGTGCGCCGAACTTGAACGAGTACTGCAGCGAGATGCCGTCGGCCTGGGTGCGAATCGTGGTGCCCCGTGCAAAGCGGGAAAAGATATCGCCCGTGCCGCGGTCTTCCAGTTCCTTCTCCCACGCGTGCAGATAGGTCAGGCTGATTTCGTGGCGCGGGTTCGGCGAATAGGTGAAGCCCATGGTGGTGTGCTGCTCGGTGTTCACCGGAACCAGACCGCTCACGAACACGTGGTCTTCACTGATGGGCGTGTTGGTGAAGCTGTAGCCCGCGCGGAAGGTGAACTGCTCGTTGTGCACCCACTCGACGCCCACCTTCACCCCGTGCTGGCTGTCCCAGTCAAAGCTCGACTTGCGCACGTCGGTGCCGTAGTTGTTGACGTCGGCCCAGTCGAGAAACTTGTAGTCGAGGCTGACTTCGAGGTCGGGCCGAACCTTGTAGGAGACACCGGCCTGGATGATGTGCGGCAGGTCGACCGGATGCTCGAGAAAGTCTTCGTACTTCTCGAAGTGCTGCACCCAGTTGCGCGAGATATAGCCGAGACCAACCGACCAGCGGTCCCACGATTTGTATACACCCAGCCCAAAGCCCATGCCCCACGCCGTGTCCCACTCGAACTCGTTTTCCGGGGGCAGAATCTGCAGGGTCAGGTGGTCGGTGCGCAGGCGCGAGTACGACGGGTGCAGGGCCGCACCCACGGCCCAGCCATTGTCGAACTCATAGGCGTAGGCGATGGGCGCACGAAAGTGCTGATACTCGAGGCGGCGGTCGGCGTTGCCCAGAAAGAGCGCCGCGACCACATTGCGCGAACGGCCGTAGTCGACCTTGCTGCCGCTGAGCACATAGGTGCCGAGGCCCAGCTTGCCGACCGGCAGGTCGTAGACCATGCCCATCGAGGGAATGAGGATGGCATCCTTGGCATGAAGCTCGCCGAAGAACGGGTTGCCAATCAGGCCTTCCGGGTCGAGTTTGGCGTTGGTGAAAACGCCGTAGAAGTTGAGGTCGAGGCGCGGCTCGACGTCGACGAGGCCGGCAGGGTTGAGCACCATCCACGACGCATTGCGCGGGCTGGCGACACCGGCATTGGCGCGCTGCATCTGTACCGTATCGTAACCGGTCAGGAACACGCCTTCATTGGCCTGCACCGAAATGGTGCTCATGGCCATGATCAATGCCAGTACAAATCCTGGCGCTGCCTTGCCAACCTTGAATCCCCGATGCCCGCTGCCGCCCATGGTCTCGCTCCCCGCGCCGGTCTAGATTTTCTCGCAAGCGGCGATTCGCCCGACCCGTATTCCCCACAACCCGGCGTGCCTGTAAGGTATTTACTACCGTAACGCAGCCCGTTAGGATTCCGCAAGACATTTCCCAAACGCGGGCATGCCGTGCTCTTTAACTCATTCACATTTCTGGTCTTCCTGCCGTGTGTCGTGGTGCTGCACCAAATCGTGCCGCCGCGCTGGCGGTGGGTGGTGCTGCTGCTGGCCAGCTATGTTTTTTACATGGCGTGGGAACCGGCCTACGTGGTGCTGCTGTGGGTGTCCACCCTGACGGACTATGTGGTCGGCCGCGCGCTGGCGGGGGCCACGGGGCGGCAGCGGCATGCGTGGCTGGCACTCAGCCTGGGCGTGAACCTGGGTCTGCTGGGCTTCTTTAAATACTGGAACTTCTTCCGCGACAACCTGGCCGCGCTCTCGCCTGCCCTGGGCGCACTGACACCCGAGGCCACGGTGCTGTTGCCGGTCGGCATCTCGTTTTATACGTTCCAGACCCTGGCCTATACGGTCGACGTGTATCGCGGCCGCCAGCAGCCCACGCGCCAACTCGGCCATTTCGCGCTGTACGTGGCGTTCTTTCCCCAGTTGGTGGCGGGGCCCATCGAGCGGGCGGGCCACCTGCTGCCTCAATTGCGTGCCACGCGGGCGTTCGACGCGGCGCGGGCGGCGAGCGGTCTGCGGCTGGCGGCGTGGGGCCTGATCAAGAAAGTGGTTGTGGCGGACCGCCTGGCGCAGTTCGTAGACCCGGTCTTTGCCGCGCCTGACGCCCACAGTGGACCGGCGCTGGCCGTGGCCACACTCTTTTTCGGCATGCAAATCTACTGCGACTTCTCCGGCTAC
>CAYMLC010000006.1:0-6542 GCA_964390765.1 uncultured Nitrospirales bacterium | reverse complement strand
GTCGGTGAGCGACTTCTGGCGGCGCTGGCACATTTCGCTTTCGACCTGGTTCCGCGACTACGTCTATATCCCCCTGGGTGGCGGGCGCGTGGTCTTGCCGCGCTGGAGCCTCAATATTCTAGTGACCTTCGCGCTGAGTGGGTTGTGGCACGGCGCGGCATGGACCTACGTCGTGTGGGGGCTGTTGCACGCCGCGGCCGTGGTGGCCGAGCGGATGTCGCTGCCGCTGCGTGCGCGCCTGGGTGGGACCCACGGTGTCGCCGCGCGGGCCTGCGGTATGCTGGCCACCTTCATCTTTGTGCACGTGGGGTGGGTCTTCTTCCGCGCGCAATCGGTGGCCGACGCGTGGTACATCTTGCGCACGCTGCCCAGCGGCTGGGCCGAGGCGGCGGACACGCTGGCGGCACTCGGGCACGACGCCACGACCTGGGCCGTGGCGCTCGCCGGTATCGCGCTGGTCTATGGGGTTGACGTATGGGAAGGCCGCCGCGATGCGCGTGGCGGCGGCGTGGCACAGTGGCCCATGGCCGCCCGGGTGGCCTTGTATTCGGCCGCGCTGTGGACCCTGTTCGTGTTTGGGGTATTGCGACAGCAGGAGTTCATCTACTTTGTCTTTTAGGAGCAGCACCCGGTGATGCGTTTCGGCCTGGCCCTGCTCGCGCTGGTGGCGGGCAATGCGCTGCTGGGTGCGGCCGTGCTGTCGCTACACCGCGCGACGCTGGACTATGCGCCCTGGGAAACCGATTCGCTGCTGCTGACGATGCCGCGCGACACGGTGGTGGACACGGTCGTGCTGGGCACCTCGCACGCGTACTACCTGTCGCGCAGCCAGTACAACCACGCGCTGACCGAGGCGGCACTGGGCCAGACCGTGAACCTGGCCCTGCCCCAGGGCGGCGGGGTGCGGCCGGCCAGCTATTACCTGGCCGAGTTCTATGCGCGCGGCAACGAAGCGAAGCGGCTGGTCTACATCATCGAGCCGTTTGTCTTTTTCAGCTCTGGTCCGAACGATGCGCACAAGTTCGTCTACTTCGAGCCCTTCGACCTGCGCTTCGCAGCGCGCCTGGCTGCCGACGGTTACCCTGCGCGGCGGCTGTTCACGTACTTGCGCAGCAAGTTCACCTGGCACTGGTGGTCGCAATCCGCCGAACCGCTGGGGCGTGAAACACGGCGCCTTACGGCGGACGATGTGGATGATGCCCGCATCGCGCAGCGCATCGAATCGCTCTACACGGAGGGCGTCTCGCCGGCGACCTTCGCGCGTTACCGCCCCTACTTCGAGCGGATACTCGAACTCGCGGATGCCCAAGGAACGGCGGTTTATTTGGCGAGCCCGCCGACCTTGCTGGGGCACGAGCCGGGCCAGCCACAGCTGGCGCAGGCGCTCGATACCCTGGCGGGCGCGCACGACTTCAGCTACCGCGACTTCACCGACTCCATGCCGGACCCGCGCTGGTATTACAACCTGGACCACTTGAACAGTGCGGGCATGGCACATTTCCTCGAGGTGTTACTGGCGCCGTATCTGGCGGAGCCGGGCACGCTCACACAACCCTAAAGAAACGCCCCTAAGCTCGGGCTCTTCCCCACTGCGCCCGGCGACACGGGTGCAGCGAACCCAACGCACAGGAGGGTGCAAGCGATGCGGATGGTGATTGCAGGCCTGGTGGCGGCCCTGACGCTGGGCGCCGGCGCGCAGGCCCAAGAGACGGCGCGCGGCGTGGTCTATCTCGACGCAAATGGCAACGGCACGCGCGATGCGGGCGAAGGCGGTATCGCGCACGTGCCGGTGAGTAACGGCACCGAGGTGGTGCTGACAGACGAAGACGGCGCCTATGCCCTCCCGGTCGACGACGACACGATTATCTTTGTCAACAAACCGGCCGGCTATATGACGCCGGTGACCGAAGCGCAACTCCCCCGCTTCCACTACATCCACAAGCCCAACGGCTCGCCGGACTTGAAGTATCCCGGCGTCGAACCGACGGGCCCGCTGCCGGAATCGATCGATTTCCCGCTGCTTGCGCACGAGGACCGCGAACAATTCCGCGTGTTGCTCTTCGGCGACACGCAGCCCTACAGCATCGAAGAGATTCACTGGATCGCGCGCGACGTGGTGGCCGAGCTGGTGGGGGCGGACGTGGCGTTCGGCGTGTCGCTGGGCGACCTGGTCGGCGACCAGCTGGATTTCTTTGAACACGTGAACGCGGTCAACGCGATGGTGGGCGTACCCTTCTACAATATCCTGGGCAACCACGATATCGACTTCGCTTCGCCCAACGACGAGCACAGCGACGAGACCTTCGAGGCCGTGTTTGGCCCCCCCTACTACGCCTTCGCGTACGGCAAGGCACACTTCCTCGTGCTGGACGATGTCGAGTGGACCGGCGACCGGTATTACGGTCTGCTGGGCGAAGAGCAGCTGACCTTCGTCGAGAACTATCTGAAGCACGTGCCGGCCGACAGCCTGATTGTGCCGCTCATGCATATCCCGCTGATCGACGTGGAAGACCGCGCGCGCCTCTTCGAACTGATTCAGCCCTTCGAGAACACCTTCTCGCTGGCGGCACATTGGCACCGGCAGATCCACTTCTTCATGGACGAGGAAGACGGCTGGACCGGCGAGGAACCGCACCACCACCTGGTGCATGCCACGGTGTGCGGCTCTTGGTGGAACGGCTTCAAGGACCCCGTTGGCATTCCGGTGACCACGATGTCGGACGGTGCGCCGAACGGCTACTCCTTCCTTACAATCGACGGCACGGATTACAAGGTGACCTTCAAGGCGGCGCGGCGTCCGGCGGAACACCAGATGCACATCCACCGGCCCGACGATATCCGTCAGGGCACCAGCCAGACGCAGCAGTTGACGGTGAACGTCTTCGCCGGTTCCGAGCGTTCGACGGTCGAGTATCGCGTGGCGGGGCACGTCGAATGGCAGGCGATGAACCTGAATACGCAGCCGGACCCGTACTACGCGGCGAAGAAGGAAGCGGAGGCGTGGCTGGCCGAGGAGTTTTTGAAGAGCCGGCCGGATGCCGACCCGGAAGACTTCAACATCAACAGCGTGCCGGGCTTTACGCGGCACATGGGCGAGCGGCTGCCAGGCCTGCGCGACAGCACCCACATCTGGATTGCCGAGTTGCCGACGGACCTGCCGGTGGGCTGGCACCAGATCGATGTGCGGACGACCGACATGTTCGGGCAGACCTACGAAGACCGCACCTTCTTCCGCGTGTATTAGACAGGCGCGTACTGCACCCGCAACCGAGCGGCCGCTACCGAGGCGTGGCGGCCGCTTTTCTGTGTGCGGCCAGGACCGCGCTGCGGCTGGTGCGCACGGGACTTGCACCCCCCTGTCAGCACGCACTACGCTTGCGGGCTTGGCCTGGGTTCGCTGAGGAGACGCGGCTTGCAATCGCGCCTAAAACCGCTTTTCGAGGGCGTGCTGTGCCTGGCCGTGCTGGCCGGGCTGCCACTCTTGATCCTGGCGCCGGCGCTGGGGGGCGAGGTGTTCCCCATGGCGCTGGACGGTGCGCTGGCGTATCCGCCGTGGCAGGTGCCCGAGGGCGCCGAAACGTCCGACACAGCGGAACCGGCCGCGCCGCCGGCGGGGCTGTCGGGCCAGCAGGTCTTGCGTTATTACCCGTGGATGCGCTTTCTCCAGCAGAGCACGGCGCGCGGCGACAGCCTGTGGTGGTATCCGCTCGAAGGTGGCGGACTGCCCTTTGCCGCGCTGTGGGAGGCACGCGCGTTTTCGCCGTTCACGCTGCCGGTCTATTTGTCGGGCCTGGCGGGCGGGCTGGCGCTCTCCTACTACCTCAAGCTGCTGGTGGCGGGGCTGACCGCGCTCTATGCCGCGCTGCGCTTCGGGCTCAGTCGGCCGCTGGGGCTGTTCGTGGCGGTCGCGTTTCAATGCAGCGGTGCGGTGCTGGGCTGGCTGCCCTATCCCGAGGCCGACACCCTGGTCTGGCTGCCGCTGCTGGTCCTGGCGGTCGAGTTGCTGGTGCTGGGCTTTGTGCGCGCCTGGCCGATGCTGGCCTTTGTGGTGGCGATGATGGGGCTGGGCGGTTCGCCCGGAGCCTTTGCCGCCGCGCTGGTGGTGGCCGCGCTGATGATGCTGTTGCGCCTGGCCCCTGCGCGCGAGAATCCGCACCGGGGCCTGGCGGCCTTTGCGGTGCTGCTGGGCGTGCTGGTGGGCAGCGCGCTGCAGGCGCTGCCGCTGGGGCTCTATGTGGAATACCTCACGCTGGCGGCCGCGCCGTCCGCCGTGTTTGACGGCTGGCAACCGGGCGCTGCGCTGCTGGCGGCGCTCACGGGTTTTGTGGCCCCGGCTGTGGCGCACCACGCCCCGGCCTATCTGGGGCTGGCCCTCGGCGTGGTGCCGCTGCTGCTGCTGCCGCTCTGGTTTGGGGTACGCGACTACATGACGGCGGTGCTGCGCGGGCGCGTGGAGACCTTGCTGCTGGTGACGGCCGTGGGGATGGCGGGCACGCTGCTGTTTGCAGACGTGCTGGCGGGCGTGCCGTTTCTGGGCCACGTGCGGGCCTATCACTTCGCGGCGTTCGGCGCGTTTGCCGTGGCGCTGATGGGTGGTGCGGCGGCCCACGCCTGGCTGATGCTGAACGTTGAACCGGTCAAGCGCGTGCTGGCGCGTCTGCTCTGGTTGACGCCCCTGGTCTGGGTCGCACTCTTGGCAGCGGCACTCATGGCGGCGGTCACGCTTGGCACGGGCGCCTGGGCCATTGGCGGGCTGGTGGCGGCGGCTGTGGCGGTCTTCGTGCTCGTCGGCTTGACCGTGGCTCAACCGCGCCCCAGTGTGCTGGGTTATGGGTTGGCGGTGGCCGTATTGGTGGCGGGCTGTGCGGCGGCGCTGCCGCACCGTGGTTACACGGCGGTTGCGCAGGTCTTTCCCAAGACGCCCTTCCTCGAGACCTTGCGCACATCGGGCGAGCGCGTGAGTGGCAGCGAGGCACTCGGCCAATGGCCCCTGGCCGCCAGCGGGCTGGCGCAGGTGTACACGCCGAGCGGCATTCGCCTGGCGCGCTACGCCGATTACGTGGCGCAGACGAAGGAGCAGCCGCTCTTGCTGCGGCGCGTGGGCTCGCCCAAGCTGCTGCTGACGAAGCAGGACATCCAGGGTGCGTTCGTTTCGGTGCGGCCGGCCCTGTCGATTGAGAAAGTCTTCGCGCCGGGGGCCATTCTGTTCGACGATTCCGCCGCGCGCCCACGTGCCTGGGTCACCTATTCGGGGCGGCCGGTCGAGCGCTTTGACCCCGCGGCCCTCTCGCCCGATGCACCACCGCTGCTCGAGGGCATCACGCTGCCGGAGACGACCAACGGTGTGCCGCGGGCGGCGCGCATTACCGAAGAGTCGAACGCGAAGGTGGTGGTCGAAACACCGCGCGGACGGCCCGGCGTGCTGGTGCTGGCGGACACGTGGTACCCGGGCTGGCAGGCCACGGTGAACGGTGAAGCGGCGCCCATCGTGCCCGTGGACGGCCTTTTCCGTGGCGTCGAGTTGAGCGAGGGCGAACACGAGGTGGTCTTCTTCTACGAGCCGCACTTCTTCTGGCCGCTGCTCGTGCTGACCGGGGCCGCCTTTGTGGTCTGGCTGATTGGCCTGCAGGGCATGTTGCGTCCCGCGCGGCGTCCGGGTGGCTTCAACCAGGGCGGCTTCGACACTTACTCCTGAACCGGTGGCGGCGCCTCGATGTAGTCGTCTTCCGTATTCACCGCCCAGATGTTCGCCTTGTCGCTGCGGCCCGCCGCGATGTTGTCCACCGCCGCCATGGCCGTAAGCATCGAGTGGTCCTGGTTGTTGTAGCGGTGCATGCCATTGCGGCCGATGAGGAAGAGATTCTCGAAGGCATCCAGGTACGCGCGCACCCAGCCAAAACTGCGATAGGTGCCGGAGTAGGCGGGGTAGGCTTTCTGGACGCGCAACACCACACCGTCGAGCACGTCGGCTTCGGCTGCAAAACCGATCTGTGCGAGTTCGCGCCTCGCGTAGGCCAGCAGCGCCGCATCGTCTCGCTGCCAGAGGTCGTCGTGCTGGTTGCAGAAATACTCGAGCCCCAGCCACACGCGCGTGGGGTCGGCCACCAGATGCGCGCTCCAGTTGTTGAAGATCTGCATACGGCCGAGGCGTACGCCCGGCTCCTGAATGTAGAGCCAGCTGTCGGGCGGATAGTCCGCACCCGCGGTATTGCCGGGAAAATTCAGTCGGCGCACCAACAGCCCGACGGTGATGAAGTCGCGATAGGTGAGCCCCGCGGCGACGTCGGCCACGGCGCGCGGAACCGGTGCGTCGAGTGTGCCCACCAGTTCGCGCACGGGCATGGACGACAACACGAAGTCGGCCTCCATGCGTTGGCGCACGCCGGTGGCCACGTCTTCGACCGTGCAGCCCGTCACGTGTGCGCCCTCCGTATGAACGGCCACGACGCGCTGGCCACAGCGCACCTCGCCGCCTTGTGCGCACACGGCCTCGGCCACGGTCTCCCACATCTGGCCGGGCCCGTATTTGGGGTAGAGGAAGC
>CAYMLC010000005.1:26259-27522 GCA_964390765.1 uncultured Nitrospirales bacterium | reverse complement strand
CCATCATCATTTTCGTGTCGGCGATCGCGATGATTCTGCAGCACTTCGGGATCGTGCAGGCGGTGGTGCGCGCCCTCGCGTGGTGTATGCGCCGCACGCTCAAGACCTCGGGCGCCGAGACCTTTGTGGCCGCGCTGCTGGTCTTTCTTGGTATCGAATCCTTGAGCGCGGTGACCGATTACATCCAGCGGATGACGCGCTCGGAGTTGTTCGTCATCATGTCCGCGTTCCTCGCCACCATTGCCGCCAGCGTGATGCTGGCCTACGCCAGCTTCGGCGCCGAGCCGGGCCACCTGCTGGCCGCCTCGGTGATGAGTGCGCCCGCGGCTATCGCCTTCGCCAAAATACTCGTGCCGGAGACCGGTACGCCCGAGACCGGCGGTGCGGCCGCCCGCGTGAAGCTGCCCAAGGAGACACACAACGTGTTCGATGCCGCGGCGCGCGGCGGACAGCTCGGCCTGCAGATGGCGCTGAACGTCGGTGCGATGCTCATCGTGTTTGTCGGGCTCATTCATCTGCTCGATCAGGTGACCCTGGCCGTGATTGGCCAACCGGTCGCCGCGCTGCTGCGCTATGCATTCGTGCCCTTCGCCTGGCTGATGGGCGTGCCGGGCGCAGACGTGGGGCGGGTGGCCGAACTGCTGGCCATCAAGTCGGTCTTCAACGAGTTTCTGGCCTACGAACAACTGCAACAATTTGTGCAGGCCGAAGAGAACGCCCTGAGCGCGCGCGCGCAGACCATCGCCACCTATGCGCTGTGCGGTTTCGCCAATCCGGGCAGCGTGGGTATCTTGCTGGGCGCGCTTGCCACCATCGCGCCCGGGCGCCGTGCCGAGGCCGCCGGCCTGGCGTTGCGCGCCTTTGTTGCCGGTACCTTTGCGGCGTTCAGCACGGCCTGTGTGGCGGGAGTCCTGGCATGAGCGAAGCAGCGGCGCACGAAGCGAACGCGAACATGGAGCAGCCGGCGGTCGCCCTCACGATTGCGGGCAGCGACCCGAGCGGCGGCGCGGGGATTCAGGCCGACCTGAAGACCTTTGGCGCGCTGGGCTGCTATGGCATGGCGGCGATAACGGCCATCACGGTGCAGAACACGCGGGGGGTAACGGACTTTCAGGCGCTCGACCCGATGCTGGTGGCGCAGCAGGCCGAGGCCGCGCTGTCCGATATCCCGGCGGGGGCCGTGAAGACCGGCATGCTGGCGAATGCGGCAATCGTGGCCGCGGTGGCCGAAGTCCTGCGGCGGCATGCGGTGCGCCTGGTGCT